>NZ_BAAANT010000004.1:63467-250713 GCF_039529945.1 Kitasatospora kazusensis
GGGCCCGGGGCTGTGGCGCGCGCTCGCGGAAGTGGCCGGCGGCGCGGCTCGCCGTAGCCGTTGGCGGTGCACTGGACGTGGGCGCGAGCCGCCCAGCCGCCCCGCGTCACCCGTAGGAGACGTTCGCGCAGGGGTCGTCGTCGGCCGAGCGGGCGGCGGCGCTGACGCTGGTCGGGAGCGGGCCGGGTGCCGCCGACGAGGTGGTGGTGCCGGAGTCGCCGCCGTTGCCGGCCGCGTAGTCCTTGCCGAGGACCAGGCTGACGCCGGCCCGGCCGGTCGACTCGACGGTGGCGCCGGGGAAGAGCGCCGCGACGCTCTGCGCCGCCGACTTCTCGCCCGGGCCGTACTCGACGACCGTGGTGGCGTGGTTCTGCGAGGACGCGTTGCCGGTGGTGGTGACGACGAACTTGGACGCCTTGAGCGTGCCGGCCGCCTTGGCGGTCAGCCCCCCCGTGGTCGTCCCGTTGTAGACGGCGACCCTGGTGCCCGCGCCCTTGACCGTGCCGGGGTCCACCGTTTCGGCCGGGGTGGGGGCGGCCTGGCTGGTGGCCGAGGCGGCGGGCGCCGGGCTCTTGCTGCCGCCGCTGGCGTCCTCGCCGTCCAGCGTCCGGTCCGCCCGCAGGGCGGCGAACAGTTCCTCGGTGTCGGGGTGCACCAGCGCGACCCGGGGGCCGTCGTACTTCCACGGCGTGGTGATGAACTTGATGTTGTGCAGGTCGATGCTCTTCATCGACAGTGCGAAGGACATCAGGCTCGCGGCCGAACCCAGGCCCTTGTCGACCACCAGCGACTTGGTCGCCGCGTCGGCCAGCGGGAGCAGCGTGGTCGGGTCCATGCCCTTGCTCTTGACGCTCTTGATCAGCGAGGAGAGGAAGGCCTGCTGACGCTTCATCCGGCCGATGTCCGAGCCGTCGCCGACGCCGTGCCGCAGCCGGACGTAGTCGAGCGCCTGTTGGCCGGCCACCGTCTGCTCGCCCTTGGCGAAGATCTGCTTGCCCTTGTGGCCGAGGTTCGGGTCCAGGTCGCCCTCGTAGATGGCGTTCGGCATGCAGACCGGGACGCCGCCGATGGCGGCGGTCATCGTGGCGAAACCCTCGAAGTTGACCACGATGGTGTGGTCGACCCGGAGGTTGGTCAGCTTCTCGATGGCGTTCTGGGTGCAGGCCGGGTTGCCCTGGTCGGTGTCGCCGACCGCGAAGGCGGAGTTGAACATGACGTTGGTCTGCGGCTTGGTCCAGGTGCCGTTCGGCAGTTTGCACGGCGGGATGCTGACCAGCGCGTCACGCGGGATCGAGATGCCGACGGCGTGCTTGTGGTCGGCGTAGACGTGCAGCAGGATCGTGGTGTCGGAGCGCGCGCCGATGTCGCCGCCGCCGCCGAGGTTCTTGTTGTCGCCGCCGCGCGAGTCGGAGCCGATCAGCAGCACGTTGACCGGGGTGTTGCCGCTGGCGTCGGCCGTGGCCGCCGCCGGGCGGTCCTTGCTCAGGCCGTCGCTGGCGAAGGTGCTGATGTTGCCGTTCAGCTTCCAGTAGATCGCCCCGCCGGTGGCGGCGATCACGGCGAGCGTGGAGACCGTCGCCCAGACCACGATCTTCTTGCGGTTCTTCTTCTTTCCCCGTCCGGCCGCCGCCTTGGCTGCGACCCGGCCGCCCCCGGCGGCCTCGGGGGCGGGGGCGGGGCCCCGGCCCTGCTGCGCCCGTCGGGCGTCGGCCCGGCCGCCCGGCCTGGGGCCGTCGGGCTGCGCGGCAGGTGCGGGCCGTCCGGTACGGGCTGCCCGGCCGGGCTCCGCGACGTACGAGGCGGCCGCGTGGTGCGAGGCGTCGTCGCGGTACGGAGCGTCCTCGCGGTACTGGGCGTCGTCGCGCCACCATCCGGCGTCGTGGTCCGACGGCCCCGGCCTCTGGCCTGACATACGTACACCCTTCACCAGCCGACAGGGACAACAGCTATCGGCATCGCGCCGCGCGCAGAAGCCAACGCCCCAGACCCCGTGAACGTGCCGCACCGTCCACCTGGGACGACCGGTTCCTCGTACCGACGCGTAGAGCTTCTGCGGAGCATATAAAGCGAACAATGCGGAGTCACTGCCCGGGCTCCTTGTTGCACTTTTCTCCAAGGACCCGGGGCTGCCGTCCTCCGGCGGGCCCGTCCGGTCTCCTGCCCGGGCCGACCGCCCCGATAAGACCGACCGGCACATGGAGGGTGGGAGAAGATGGGGGTCCCCCCGGCCGGAGGCTGGGGGAGGGTCGAGGGCCGAGTCCGGGCGGTGCCGACGAAGGAGCCATGGCGGAGCCCTGGCGACTGAGGAGAAGCCGTCTGGGCGAGAGCCATCGGCCCGCGACGCCGCCCTCCATGTGCCGGTCGGTCTAAGTTGTAGGATGACCGGGCAAGTGGTTGTAGGATGACCGGGTCGACCCAGGAAGGAGCCCGCCATGAGCAGCAGTACGAACACCGGCCTGCAGGCCCCTGGGCGGCGCTCACTGGTCGACGCGACCATCGAGCAGCTGCGCGAGCAGCTCGGCGCCGGGGTCTGGCCCGTGGGCGGGCGGATTCCGACCGAGCACGAGCTCGCCGAGCGCCTCCAGGTCGGGCGGAACACCGTGCGCGAGGCGATCCGGGTGCTGGTGCACGCCGGGATGCTGGTGTCGCGGCAGGGCGAGGGGACGTTCGTCCGGAGCACCAGCGACCCGGCCTCGGTGCTGCGCGGTGTGCAGCGCTCCGGCGTGCGGGACGTCCTGGAGGTCCGGGCCGCGCTGGAGGCCGAGGCGGCCCGGCTGGCCGCCGTCCGGCACACCCCCGAGGACATCGCCCGGATGCGGGCCGCACTGGCCCGCGAGGCGGAGATCATCGCCGCCCAGCCCGACCGGACCGGCCGCGAGGCCACCGTCGAGCACGACCTGGAGTTCCACACGGCCGTGGTCGAGGCCGCCCACAACCCCGCACTGACCGAGGTCTACCGGTACTTCGGCGCCTCCGTCCGCGAGTCGATGCGGACGGCGTTCGGCGACCACGAGATGCCCGAGGTCGTCGTCGGCACCCACGAGGCCCTGGTCGACGCCATCGAGAGCGGCGACCCCGAGCGGGCCGAGGCCGCGTGTCGTGAGCTGCTCGCGGAGCCGACGGCGGCCGTGGAGCAGCTGCTCGCCACCATCGCGGCGCGGAAGTAACCCGGCCTCGTCCGCCGCGCCCGCCCGTTCACCGCACTTTTCGATACACCCGCTCGGAGCGAACCACATCATGACGATCACCCGTGCCCATCAGCCGGTCGTCGCCCCATCAGTCCGTACCCGCACCACGCTCGCCCACCCCACGCTGCTGCTGGTCGGCATCGTGCTGGTCGCACTGAACATGCGGGCCTGCCTGGCGGCCATCTCGCCGATGGTCGGCGAGGTCCAGCGGACCTTCGGGCTGTCGGCCACCGCCAGCGGCATGATCACCACCGTCCCGGTGCTGTTCCAGGGCTTGGGCGCGCCGCTCACCCCCCGGCTGACCCGGCGCTTCGGCGCGGAGCGGGTGGTGCTCGGCGCGGTGCTGCTGCTCGGCGCGGGTGTGCTGCTGCGGGTGCTGCCCTCGGTGGCCGCGCTGTACGCGGGCTGCATGGTCATCGGCGTCGCGATCGCCATCCTGAACGTGTCGATGCCCGGCCTGGTCAAGCGCGAGTTCCCGGACCGGGCCGCGACCATGACGGGTGTCTACTCGACCACCATGCTGGTCGGCGCGACGCTGGCGGCGGGCGTCTCGGTGCCGTTGGAGAAGGTACTCGGCGGCGGCTGGCAGGCCTCGCTGGGCGCCTGGTCGCTGCTGGCCGTGGTCGCCGCCGTGGCCTGGCTGCCGCAGGTGCTGAAGTCCGGCCAGGAGAAGGCGGCGGTGGCCGCCGCACCGGCCGGGCGCCCGGTCGAGGGCATCTGGCGCTCCCCGCTGGCCTGGCAGATCAGCCTCTTCATGGGCATCTCCTCGCTGCTCGTCTACACCCTGGTCGCCTGGATGCCGACGATCCTGGTCGACCACGGGATGGACCGGGGCAAGGCCGGCCTGGTCTTCGCGTTCTTCAACCTGGTGCAGGTCGCCGGGGCCTTCCTGATCCCGCTGGCCGCCGGACGGATGACCCGTCAGCGCGGCCTGGCCGTCACCATGGTCGCGCTGAACGCCGCCGGGATCACCGTGCTGCTGCTCGCCCCCGTCTCCGGGGCCTGGGTCGCCGCCGCCGTGCTCGGCGTCGCCCAGGGCGGGTCGCTCGGCCTGGCGCTGGCGTTCATCGTGCTGCGCAGCGGCAGTGCGGCCGGCGCGGCCCAGCTCGGCGGGATGAGCCAGGCCGTCGGTTACCTGGTGGCGGCGGCCGGCCCGGTCGGCGCGGGCGCACTTCACCAGGCCACCGGCGGCTGGAACCTCCCGCTCACCCTGCTGCTCGCCTTCTCCGGCGTCGCCGCCGTGGCCGGCTGGGGCGCGGGGCGCAACCGGACGGTCTGAGCGGGCTCCCCAGGGCCGGCCCCGACCCGTCGGAGCCGGCCGGGCGGGCGTCGTGGTCGGCCAAGCGGACGTCGCGGTCGGCCCGGCGGGCGTCGCGGTCGGCCGGGCAGGCTTCGCGGTCGGCCCGGCGGGCGTCGCGGTCGGCTGTGCACGTCGGAACCGGCCCGGCACGTCGGGGTCGAATTCGATCGTTAAATAGTAAGAACTGCGCGGCAGTTGCTGCTACCTTCCGTCACGTGACCAAGCTGAACCAGATCATCGCCGTGGAGAAGGGCGTCAAGTCCAAGTCGTTCCAGGACCTGACCCAGGCGCACCAGGATCTCCAGAAGCCCGCCCTGCTGGCCGGGATCTCCCGGACGTACCAGCCCAAGGACGAAGAGGGCGAGCAGCTGCCGCCCGAGTCCACCCGGGTGCAGGTGAAGGCCGAGGACGTCCTGCGCAGCACCGCCGCGACGCTGACCCGGCTGTTCGACGTCACCGCCACCAAGGACTGGGCGAACCGCAGCGCCTGCGCGGACGTGGTGGTGGACGGTACCGTCCTGCTGGCCCAGGTGCCGGTGCCGTACCTGCTGTTCCTGGAGAAGCAGCTCACCGACCTGCACACCTTCGTCCGGAAGCTGCCGGTGCTGGACGCCGCCGAGTCCTGGAACCTGGACCCGTCGACGGACTCGTGGAAGACCGACGCGGTGCGCACCATCCGCACCAAGAAGGTGCCGCGCAACCACGTGAAGGCCGAGGCCACCGAGAAGCACCCGGCCCAGGTCGAGGTCTACTACGAGGACATCCCGGTCGGGTACTGGACCACCGTGAAGTTCTCCGGCTCGCTGCCGGCCCGCCGGGTGAACGAGCTGCTGGAGCGGGTCGAGAAGCTCCAGCAGGGCGTCAAGTTCGCCCGCGAGGAGGCCAACGGCACCGAGGTCACCGACCAGCGGGTCGGCGACGCCGTGTTCGGCTACCTGTTCAGGTAGCCCCGAAATCGCCCCCCGCATGCTGCGGTGGGGTGCGCTGAAGAGCGCAAGCTGAAACTGATGTTGAAGCTGACCACGGGACCACAGTGGGGGTTCGAGTCCCTCCCCCGGCACCTTTCGGGCCGGGGTAGCCCAAGCCTGGCAGAGGCAGTCCCATGAATCTCAGACTCTCGCTCCAGTCTCAGTATTCGCCACCGAACACCGGATCGAACGAGTGGGGACGATCATCGATGGGTGCGGGTTCAAATCCTGCCTGTGCCGCTTCCATGGCACGGTAGTTCAACGGTAGAACACCTCGATCTGAGAATGATCCGCACTCTTAAACGTGCCGGTGTGAGCAATTGGGTGGCACCTCAGGGGCCCGGGAGATGGCTATCGCTCCCGGGCCCCGTCACGTGCGCCTGCCGGCGGCCCGGTCCTGCGGCCGCCCCACCCCCGTACCGTCAGTCCTCGGCCACCGTGGTGAAGCCGGCCAGCCGGACGGAGGCAAAGACGGTGGCGGCGAGGGTGACCAGGATCAGCAGCGGGACGGCCACCCGGACGGCGACCGTCGCGTCGATCGCGCCGTCCGCCGCGACGGACTTCGCCAGCGACAGACCCCACTGCTGGATGCTCAGCGTCTTGGCGCCCTTGACGAAGTTGCCGACCAGGCTCTCCCAGACCAGCGCGTACGCCAGCCCCGCCACCACGGCGTGCCGGGTGACCACGCCGAGCAGCAGGAAGACCGCGCTGTAGGCGGCCCCGGCCACCAGCGTGCCGACAGTGAAGGCGACCGCGAGGTTGTCCTTCGTCCCGTACAGGACCAGGCCGGCCAGCAGGGTCGGGACGGCGGCGAAGACCCAGGTGGTGACGACCGCGACGGCCAGCTTGGTGGTGATGATCTTCCAGCGCGGCAGCGGCTTCGCCAGCAGGTAGACGATCGAGCCGTCGTCGATCTCGGTGGCGATCACGCCCGTGCCGACCACCAGCCCCAGGATCGGGACCAGCGTGCCGAGCGCGAGCTGGCCGAGGATGTTGACGGTGAGGTCGTGCCGGTCGGCGTGGGAGAACCGGCCGATGACGGAGATCGCGAGCAGCAGCACGGGGACGATCAGCAGCAGGATGCCGCGGCGGCGCCCCAGCAGGCCGCGTACGGTCAGCCTGGCGACGGTCACCAGGAAGAGGGGTTGCAGCACGGTGTTGGTCCCTTCCGGGGGAGTTCAGGAAGCGACGAGGTAGGAGAAGACGCTCTCCAGGGACTCGT
Organism: Kitasatospora kazusensis; assembly: GCF_039529945.1. Classification (NCBI taxonomy): domain Bacteria; kingdom Bacillati; phylum Actinomycetota; class Actinomycetes; order Kitasatosporales; family Streptomycetaceae; genus Kitasatospora; species Kitasatospora kazusensis. The sequence goes on from NZ_BAAANT010000004.1 coordinate 70,146, forward strand.
CGGCCGGGGAGACGGTGTAGAGCCGGATGCCCGCCTCCTTGGCGACCTTCGGCAGCAGGGTGGTGAAGCCCTGGAAGTTGATCGCCTGGATGCGCAGCGCCCGCTCCTGCCAGTCGAGCTCGATCGCGGCCGTCGACCCGTCCGCGATCAGCGCGGCGGCGAGCCGCCGGTCGTCGCTGGAACGGACCAGGTAGCGGTGCGGGCGGTCGGTCATCAGGCGGCGGATCTTGCGGAAGTCGCCGGAGGCGGCGTGCCGCCCCGCGACGACGACCTCGATGTGCCGGGCGAGCTGCTCGACCTCCTCCAGGATGTGCGAGGAGAAGAGCACCGTCCGGCCGTCGGCCCCGAACTGCCGCAGCAGCTCCATCAGGTGCAGCCGCTGACGCGGGTCCATGCCGTTGAACGGCTCGTCCAGCAGCAGCACGGACGGGTCGTGGACCAGGGCCGAGGCCATCTTGACCCGCTGCTTCATGCCCTTGGAGTACGTTCCGGTCCGGCGCTCCTGGGCGTACTCCATCTCGACCAGCCGGAGCGCCCGGATCGCCGCCGCGCCGGGGTCGGCGAGGCCGTGCAGCTCGGCGTTGGCGAGAACGAACTCCCACCCCGTCAGGTAGTCGTACATCGACTCCCGCTCGGGGACGAGACCGATGGCGCGGTAGACCTCCTGGTTGCGCCAGATCGGCGCGCCGTCCAGGGTGACCGTGCCGGCCGACGGGGCGAGGAAGCCGCTCATCAGGTGGATCAGCGTGGACTTGCCCGCGCCGTTCGGCCCGAGCAGGCCGGTGACCCCCGGGCCGATGCTCATCGTCACGTCGTTGACGGCGACGACGTTGCCGAACCAGCGGGAGACCTTGTCGATGGTGATGACAGCCATGACGAACCCTCAGATCTTCCGGTAGCGGCGGTCGACGAGCCAGTAGCAGGCCGCGGTGACGGCGAGGATCTCGACCGCGAAGGCCACGGCGCCGAACGCGCCCGGGGCGTGCGTCACCCTCGGGTCGGTGACCAGGCCGAAGAGCTGGTTGACGAAGCCGTCCACCAGCATCGACGGCGAGATCACCGCCGCCCAGTTCGCGGAGGCGGGCGGATCGCCGTGCAGGCCGCCGCTGAGGCCGAAGACGATGCCCGCCAGGATGCCGCTGACCACCAGCACGCCCATGATCGCGGCGACCCCGAAGCCCCGGCGCGGCGTGCTCGCCGCGATCAGCAGGCCGATCGCCGAGTACAGCGCCGCGTACAGCAGGGCGGCGACCAGCCCGATCAGGAAGTGCCCGGTGTTGTGGGCCAGGCCCTGCCCCGCCAGGATCGAGCCCAGGTAGAGCACCAGCAGCGGCGCGACCATGACGAGCATCATGGCGGTGACCATCGCCGCGAACTTCGCCCGGACGTAGTCACCCCGGGTGATCGGACGGGAGAAGTAGAGCGGGACGGTGTTGTGCCGCAGGTCGCGGGAGAGCAGCACCGGCGCCTGGGCGGCCAGGAAGATCTCCACCAGCAGCCCGACGGTGTTCAGGAACTGCGGGTAGTCCGTGGGCAGTTCGGTGCCGCCCTTGATGATCGCGATGACGACGATCATCGCGGCGACCAGCACCGGCAGCCCGAGCATCAGCATCGGCAGCACCTTGGACTTGCCCGACCGGCCGAGGCCGTAGGCGGCCCGCAGGCTCTGGACGTAGAGCGAGCGGGTGGCGTACGAGCGGCCGAGCCGCGGGCCCGTGTAGGAGCGGTAGCCGATGTTGTGGATCACGCCGGAGTCGGGCGCGATGCCGCTGGGCGCGGTGCCGAGCGGCGCGGTGCCGAGCGGCGCGGACGGCGCGGCGGGCGCCGTGGCCGCCGTGGGCGCGACCGGCGCGGCGGGCCGGGCGTCGGCGGGTGTCGGGCTCTCAGGAGGCAGGGACGGCTGCGACATCTGCGGCACCTCCGGTCGGAGCCTCGTCGGTGAAGATCTCGGCGACCCGGTGCCGGCGCTGCTCCAGCCGCACCAGCCCGAGGCCCAGGTCCGCGACGGTGTCGCGGACCACGTCGTACGTCTCGTCGTCCCGTATCTCGACCAGCAGCACCCTGGAGCTGTCGGGGCGCACCGACAGCCCGGCGGCGGTGAGCCGCTCGCGGACGGCCGTGTCGGCGTCGAGGTCGTGGTCGTCGGGGTGGTCGGTGACCTCCACCGCGAGCAGCTGGGTGACCTCGGTGAACGAGGCGGTGGAGGAGGAGCGCAGCAGACGGCCGCCGTCGATGACGACCAGGTGGTCGCAGGTGCGTTCCAACTCGCCGAGCAGGTGGGTGGTGACCAGCACCGAGATGCCGAAGTCGGTGTACACCCGGCGGATCAGCGCGAGCATGTCGTCGCGGCCCACCGGGTCCAGGCCGTTGGTGGGCTCGTCCAGCAGCACCAGTTTCGGGTCGTGGACCAGCGCCTGGGCCAGTTTGACCCGCTGCTTCATGCCGGTGGAGTACCCGCCCATCGGGCGGTACCGCTCCTCGTACAGGCCGACATGGCGCAGCGTGTCGGCCGTCCGCTCCCGGGCGGCGGCGGCCGGCAGGCCGGCCATCCGGGCCATGTGCACGACGAACTCGGTCGCGGAGACGTCGGGCGGGAGGCAGTCGTGCTCCGGCATGTAGCCGACCAGCTCGCGGATGGCCTCGCCCTCGGTGGCGATGTCCAGGCCGAGGACCTGGCCGGTGCCGGACGTGGCCGGAGCCAGCCCGAGCAGGATCTTGATCAGCGTGGACTTGCCCGCACCGTTCGATCCCACCAGGCCGACCACCCCCGACTGCACCTCAACGGTGAGTTGGTCGAGGGCGGTTACCCGAGGGAATTTCTTGGTGAGGCCGTCCGTCTTGATGACAGTGGACACGGTCACAACCTAGCCCTCGGCGCCGCTCCGCGACATGAGCTGGGATGACGAAGCGTCTCTGCTCCTTTGGGATGAGAGAAACGGACCGATCCCCTAGGGGACCGGCCCGTCACCCGGAATCCGTTGGCGGGCCGACCGCGCGCCGTCAGGCGAGCAGCTCGTCCTGAAGGATCATCACCTGACGGAAGGCCTGCAACGGCACACCCCTCGGGTTGGTCATCACGATCTCCGCCGCGATGTCGCCATCGACCAGGTACGCCACCCGGCCCTCCGGCTCCGCCTTCGGGCCCACCTTGGCCGTGGTGAAGGCGACGGCCGCCCCCTCGACCGTCTGGTCGAGCGGCGTCGTGGGCGGCTCCAGGCCGGGGACGGCCTTGAGATCACCGGAGGGCATCTGGGCCCGGAAGTTCAGGGCGTCGTCCCTGGAGCCGAAGTGCAGCAGCCAGATCTCGGTCCGGGTGCCGTCCTGGGCCGTCCAGACACGCTTGGCGGCGGCGCGGCAGGCGTCCTCGGCCAGCAGGTTCTTGAAGGACTCGGTGCTCTTGTCGGCGGCGGCGTAGTCCGTGCACCGCACCCAGTCGGCACCGGCCGTACCCGCCGGGGCTGTGGCGCTCGGCGCAGCGGACGCGGATCCGGAGGCGGACGCCGACGCCGACGCCGAAGCGGACGCCGAGGCCGAGGACGGGGAGGGGGACGGGGAGGCGGGCTTGGACGGCACCGGCGTGGCGCCGCCCTCGACCGTCGCGCCCTTCGGCACGGGCACCAGCAGCTGCCGCAGGTCCGCGTAGTGGCGCTGGCCGGAGGTCAGGTCGTCGGGCTTGGGCTTGCCCGACGGCAGTGGCGGCAGGGTCAGCTGGGGGAACACGTACCGACCGTCGTTCGGCGTCGCCAGCCCGGGGATCTCGGTACGGGCGGGCAGGGTCACCGCCCACCCCGCCGCCCCGCCCGAGAGCAGCAGGACCAGCGCGGCGGCACTCCACCGCAGCACCGTCCGGCCCCGGGGGCCGCGCGCCTTCTCCGGCCGCGCGTCCTCGACGAGGTCGACGGGAACGGCGGGCTCGTCCGGGGCCGTCGGCTCGGCCGGAGCGGTCGGCTCGGTCGGAGCACCGGGCTCGGTCGGCTCGACAGGAGCGGCGGTCTCGGTGGTCTCGGTGGGCTCGGTGGAGACGGTCGGAGCAGCGGGCTCGGCAGGAGCCGTCGGCTCGGTAGCGGCGGTCGGGTCGGTCATGTGGATGCTCCCGGGAGGGCCAGCCGGTCGAGCTGCTGGTTGAAGATGGTCACGGCCTGGTCCTTGGGCAGCGGGGCGACGCCCTCCACCCGCATCTCCACCCGGAGATCACCCACGGCGGCCGAGCAGATCAGCCGGTCGATCTTCACGCCGGGCTCGGCGAACGGCAGGTAGCAGTGCGCGTCGGCGTGCCCCGGGACGTCCGGGCCGATCCGGAACAGGCCGGAATCCGAACTCAGGACGCCCACCCAGGTGTTGTCGGCCTTGACCGCGTCCTGGTGGTACTGGAGCAGCCACATGGTCACGGTGAAGTCCTGGCCCGGGGCGACGTAGCTGCGGATCCCGGCGCCCTTGAGCTGGTACTGCTGCCAGTCCTTGCGGATGGCGTCCTGCATCTTCTGCGGCAGGCTGCGGATGTCGTCCTCGATCCAGGCCGTCCGCTGGTCCGCCGTCAGCTCGGTGTCGTTGCCGTACGCGCCGGAGTCAGGCCCGAGGGAGTACCCGGCGGGCATCGGGACCAGCAGGTCCCGCATCGAGCCGAAGTGGGTGCCGTTGGACTTCGCGCCGTACGACGGCCCGGCCGGGGCGGTGGCCGTCGCGGCCGGCGCCGGAGCGGCGACCGGAGCCGGGTCGTCGTACTCGGTCTTGAGGATGCCGACGCCGATGCCGACGCCGAGCAGCGCGGCCGCGACCACGGCCGCGCCGATGCGCAGGGCCGGACCGGCCTTGCGGCGCGGCGCCGCAGCGGCCTCGGTCTCGGTCTCGGCCTCGGCCTCGGCCTCGACGGTCGTAGCAAGCTCAGGAGCCGGTGCGAGCGCGGCCGGGGCCTGCGGCACGGGCTCGGGCTCGGGGGTCTGGTGGTCCGTCACGGTCGTCTCGCTCATACCAGCCGCTCCCACTGACGCTCGGCGATGTCCTTGACGTCATCGGCGTTGACCTGGTTGGGAGAGTGGACGGTGATCCACATCAGCACGTCGCCGCGCCGGGCGACGGCCCTCCCGGAGTAGTACTGCTCGTGGGTGTCGGAGTAGGTGTTCGGTGTCGTGGGCGCGTCGTAGACACCGTTCACCGTCCCGGGCAGCGGGTGCGCGGTCGTGCTCGGGGTGCCCGGCACCGAGGAGATCGCCGTCGACACGTGGGCCGCGTCGTACTGGACGAGCTCGACCCGGTAGATCGTGTCGTTCTTCTTCCAGGCGACGATCGCGTCGCGGCGGAAGCCGTTGCGCAGCATCTGCCGGAAGCGGGTGTCCGCGGAGCTGTAGGTCATCGCGACATCGCCGGCGCTGGCCCAGCCGGAGGCGTCGCCGAAATCGTCGTTCATGTCGTCGGCGTCGACGGGCTTGCTGATCAGCAGCTTGCGCAGGTCGCCGTCGATGCTGAGCGGCTGGGGCCCGGCGTCGACCGAGCCCTTCCCGTCGAGCACGGTGGCGGTGTACTTCGGCGCGCTCACCCGGAGCGACGGCAGCGGCGTCTGCGCGCGGCCGGCCTGGATCGCGTAGCCGACACCGCCGCCGAGCAGCGGGCCCAGCAGTACGGCCGCGACCAGCAGCCGGACGGTCCGGGGACGGCGCGGCACGGCCGGCCCGACGGGGTCAACCGGGTCGACGGGCCCGGCGGCCTCGGTCGGCTCGGCGGGCTCTGACAACTCTGACGGCTCCGCAGACTCCGCGGGCTCGGTGGTCACGGGGTGCTCCTGCACGGGTTCGGCTTCGGACGCCGCGGGTGCGGGTGCGGATCCGGGGGACGGGACCGGCTCATGGGCCGGCTGCTGCTCAGCCACCGTTGGCCAGCCGCTCGCGCTGACGCTTCATCGCGTCGTTCAGCAGGGCCTTGTCCGGGTTGCCCTTCACGAGCACCCGCACCTCGTACTCGATGTCGCCGACGTACGAGACGCCGATCATCTCGCCGAGCCAGCCGTCACTGTCGGGCTTGACCATGATGCCCTGGGCGTCGCCGTCACCGTCGATGTCGAAGGAGTCGCCCGACTTGAAGCTCATGCCCTTGGCGAACTCCTTCGCCATCCGCCCCGACTTGAAGCGCAGCAGCCGTGCGGTGACGTCCTGCTGGCCGTCGGCACTGCGGTAGTGGCGGGAGGCCGCGTCGTTCTGGTAGCCGTACGAGTCGAGGATGTGCCCCATGTCGGAGGCGTTCTTGAAGTCGGCGGTCACGTCGTCCGTGCTCAACGTGACGCCGTCCGGGGAGCCGTAGGACTCGCCACCGGCGGGTATCGGGAGCAGGAAGTAACGGATGTCGCCGCCGTGCGTGTCACCGTCGACGGTGCCGTGCACGGTGCTGCTCGGCGCGGGGGCGGGTGCGGGAGCCGCGCTCGGCAGTGCCGACGGGGTGGGGCTCGGCGTGGGCGTGGCACTGGGCGTGGCCGGCGCGTTGTGCGGCGCGGAGGCCAGCACGACCGAGCGCGGGCTCCGGTCCGGCTTGCCGACGGCGACGGTGACGGCCGCGCTGGTCGCGGTGACGGCGAGCAGCCCGGCCGCGGCGAGCGCGACACCCACAGCGCGCGGCAGCCTGCGGGTCGCGACCGCTGCCTCGTGCGGCTCGACCACCTCGTGCGCCTCGTGCGCCTCGTGCGTCACGGCCCCCGGAGGAGGCGGCACGTCCTCGGGAATGCTTTCGGGAATGCTTTCGGGCACGGACAAGGGGCTCCCCCAGATGAACGGATCAGGACCGCGTACGGCGCTCGTTCCGGACTACCCCCGTCCGCCCCGAGAAGACCACGACCACGTGTCTCAGCTGGAATTATGAGAGAACCTCAAGCCCGCCACCAACACGATTGCCTACGACAGTCCACACATTGCCCGACCAACCGGACACGTCGTGATCGAACCGCAACGAGGGCGGCCGCCGGGCGGAGCGCCCCACGGCGAAGGGCGGCCCCGGAACTCCGTACCCGGGTACGGAGTGGGCCGCCCTTCGCCTGCGGGTGGTGTCCCGCGGTCGCGGTCGTACCGCCTCAGCCCAGCTGTGCCAGGCCCTCGGTGGCGATCCGCTCGAAGACGTCGAGATCGTTCGCGAAGATCGAGTCGGGAACGGGCCAGTGGATGACGATCTCGGTGATGCCCAGCTCCCGGTAGGAGCCCGCCCAGTCGACGAAGGCATCCAGCGAGGCCAGCGGCTTCTCCGCCGTCGACCCCTGCAGCAGCACCTTCTCCAGGTCGGCCACATCCCGCCCCTGTGCCTCGCAGGCGGCCCCGAGCTTGGCCAGCTGCGCCGCGATCACGGCCGGCGCCTGCTCGACCGGCACGTCGGCCGGGCCGCGCGGATCCCCGTACGTGACCCAGCCCTGCCCGTACTCGGCAGCCAGCCGCAGCCCGCGCGGGCCGGTGGCAGCGACGTAGAACGGCACCCGCGGCGTCTGCACGCAGCCGGGGATGTTCCGCGCCTCGACGGCGGAGTAGAAGGCACCCCGCTCGGTCGTGGAGTCCTGGGTCAGCAACTTGTCGAGCAGCGGCACGAACTCCGCGAAGCGGTCCGCCCGTTCCTTCGGCGACCACTCCTCCTGGCCCATCGCCGTGGCATCGAACCCGGTCCCCCCGGCCCCGATCCCGACCGTCACCCGCCCGCCCGAGATCTCGTCGAGCGAGATCAGGTCCTTCGCCAGCGTGACCGGATGACGGAAGTTCGGCGAGGTGACGAGCGTGCCGAGCCGGATCCGCTCGGTCGCCGTCGCGGCAGCCGTCAACGTCGGCACCGCCCCGAACCACGGCTCGTCCCGGAACGACCGCCAGGAGAGGTGGTCATAGGTGTACGCGGCATGGAACCCGAGGTCCTCGGCCCGCCGCCAGATCTTCTGTCCCTCGTTCCACCGGTGGATGGGGAGGATCACGGTACTCAAGCGCATACCTCAGACCCTACGTGTCCGGAACCCGCTGGATCAGGTAGCGGGCCACCGGCCATTCACGGATCAAGATCGCCAATCTCTCCGCCTTCAGAGCCCTACGCGGGGCTGAGGATGGCACTAGGATCGTGCCCCGATGATGGACACCGACGACCCGTGGCTCTTCCATTTCACCCACGTGGACAACCTCGCTGGGGTGCTAACAGCTGGACTGATCGCTGACAGCGACAAGCCCGCTGGCGTAGTCGAGTGTGCCGATCTGAGCATCAAGGAGCGTCGGCGCCATCTGAAGGTGCCGCTTGACCCCGGCGGAGTGGTGGCCGACTACGCACCCTTCTACTTCGCTCCCCGATCACCCATGCTCTTCCGCATCCACAAGGGAGGAGTAGCGAGCTACCCGCGAGGCCAGACTGAGCTGGCGTACCTGGTCACCCGGCTCTCGCAGGTCCAGGCACACGGGCTCCCCTGGGTAGCCACTGACCGAAACGCGGCTGTGGCCACAGCGCAGTACACCGACCAGGCCTCTGACTTGGCCACGCACATCGACTGGGAGGTCATGGCCGCCCACATGTGGGCGAACACTCCCACCGACGGCTCTCGCAGGGAGCGTCGGATGGCAGAACTCCTTGTGCACGGCTGCCTTCCATGGACTGCGGTGGTTGGGATCGGAACCCATTCATCAACGGTCGAGGCCGCCGTCCAGGTGCTGCTACAGGGCCAGCCGCACCAACCGAGAGTTGATGTCAGACCCACCTGGTACTTCTGAAGCAGACAGCTCGGCAACGCTCACGCCATCAGGGATGATGGACAGTGAAGGGAGGCGAACACCATGATCCACGAAACCAATGGCAACCTGCTCCGCGATGACGCCCATGCCTTGGTCAACACGGTCAACACCGTGGGTGTCATGGGCAAGGGACTCGCCCTCCAGTTCAAGCGAGCCTTCCCCGACATGTTCGCCACCTATGCGTCGGCGTGCCGGGCTGGGCAAGTGCAACCCGGTGTTGTGTTCCCAATTGGGCTCCCAGACGGGCGCTGGGTGCTCAATTTTCCGACTAAGCGCCATTGGCGCCAGCCTTCACGCTTGGATGATATTCAGTCCGGACTGGATGATCTAGTCCGGGTGATTGCGGAGCTGAAGCTCCAGAGTGTGGCTGTACCCCCGCTAGGTTGCGGCAACGGCGGCCTTCCCTGGTCACAGGTGCGTTCGCTGATCATGGAGAAGCTAGGCGGCCTGGACATTGACGTGCGCCTCTACGGCCCTGGAACCCCGGCTCCTGAGGACATGCCTATCGCGACCAGTGCTCCCGAGCTAACCCGGCCCCGGGCTAGGTTTATGGCCGCCGCCTCCCGATATATCGCCAGCGCCTGGGAGGCTGGAATCACCGAGGAGCCCAAGGCATCCCTGCTGGAATTCCACAAGATCGCATACCTGCTGCAGAGTGCCGGCCTTAACCTCGGCCTGAATTTTGAAGCAGGCCACTATGGGCCATTCTCGAATAACCTGAACCAAGCGATCGCCTCCCTGGAGGGGCATCAACTGATCGGCTTCGGCGATGGCACGGGAGGTGCTCGCGCTGATCTGCGATTCCGGCCGGGCGCTGCCGAGGCTGCTGAAACGGCGATCGAGGGCGACGCAGCCTTTGAGCGGGCCTGGCAACAACTCAGCCATGCCATGCTCGGCTACGAATACCCCGAAGGCATGGAGCTCCTGGCCAGCGTTCACTACTTGGCAACCAAGACCGCGCATCCCAAAGACCCGGAGTCCGTGGCGCACGAGCTTGCAGCCTGGAGCCCGCGCAAGCGGCGACTCTTCCCTGCGTCCGATGCTGCTGCAGCCTGGGCCAGGCTAGATGAGGCCAAACTCCTGATCCCCAGCTCATAACTCATGCGATGTCCCAACTCGTGGGCCAGTGAGTATGGTCATCGCCAGTTGGCATGTCGGCGGCAGATGGTCGAGTGGATCGGTCGGCGACTCGCCTTGATCGACGGGCGTTGTTGCAGGTCAGCATGTGATAGGTGAAAAAGGATTGACAGAGGTGACGCGCGTGCCGGGCCGCAGGCGCTCGGTGGCGGTCGCCGCAGCCGTCAGGGTCGGCACCGCCCCGAACCACGGCTCGTCCCGGACCGCCAGGAGAGGTGGTCATAGGTGTACGCGGCATGGAACCCGAGGTCGGCGGGGTCGAGGCGTGGGGAAACCCGTTGTCGCTGCTCGCACGGGCTCTTGTAGCCTGACCCCGCCATAAGGGCGATTGTCAGACTTTTAAGATCTGGGGGACCGGTGCACCACCGCCGTCTCGTTGCGACCGCTGCGGTTCTCTCCGCCGGGTTCGCCTTCCTGCCGGGCCAGGCGTACGCCGCCGACCCGGCCCCGAACGCCGTACCGGCTCCCGTCCGGAGCGGGTGGGAACTGCCCGGCGCCAAGACGTTCACCAGCCCGGCGAGCAACTCGTACCGGGTGCAGGGCAGGGCCGCGGCAGCCGCCCTGCCCGCCGCCGTGCCGTCCACCGGCCGGACCGTCTACGTCCTCACCCGCACCGGCTGCACCACGGACACCGGGACGGGCACCCAGGCGGCGCCGTTCTGCTCCCTGCAGCACGGCGTGAACGCGGCCGTCTCCGGCGACACCGTCCACGTCGACGGGAAGGACGAGGGGAGCAGCCCGCCGCGCACCGCGGAGAACGTCATCATCCGGACCTCCGGGCTGACCATCACCGGCGGAACCAACGCCCCGCAGATCGACGGGGACAACACGGGCTCCACCAAGCCCGGGCTCACCCTGGACGGCGTCAGCGATGTGACGATCAGTCATCTCGTGATCCTGACCGGCGGCGTGCCGGCCGCACTGGCCGTCAAGGGGTCCAGCCGGATCACCCTCGACTCCGTCAACATAGGCGCGTACGGCACCGCCGTGGCCATCGACGGCGCGTCCGACACCGTCGCCGTCACCCGGTCGCACGTCGGCCTGTTCAACGCCGGTGCCACGGCGATCTCGGTGGCCGCCGGGGCGAAGAACGTCACGCTGGCCGGCAACCTGATCGGCGCCTCGGGCTACAACAGCCTCGGGACGCCCGAGCAGCAGATCGGCGGCATCACCGCGACCGGGGTGCAGGGCCTGAACATCACCGGCAACACCGTCCAGCGCGGCTGCCTCCCCGGGATCAGCGTCGACGGCACCTCGACCACCGTGTCGATCCAGAACAACCTGCTGGTCGAGACGGCCGCCGCAGCCGCCTGCGACTCCGGCCAGCCCGCCGTGACGGTCTCCGCCGAGTCCGCCCCGGCGACCACCACCGACGACAACGACTTCTACTCCGCGGTCGCCAACGGCGCCGGGCCCTACCGCTGGGCCGGCACCGCGTACCCGACCGTCGCCGCCTTCCAGGCCGCGCAGACCCAGGCCGGACAGACCCAGGGCGCGCACGACACCGTCGAGACGGTCGCCCCGCAGGCGGTCAACAGCGGCTCGGACTGGGGCGTCGCCTACGCCCTGCAGACCGGCTCCGCGGCGATCGGCACCGCCAACCAGTCCGCGCCCGGCGCCCTGGCCACCGACTACTTCGGCCACGGCCCGATGGCCGACCGGGGCGCGGTGAAGTTCCAGAGCAACAACCCCGGCTTCGCGATGGCGCTGACCGCGAAGAACAGCAGCGCGTTCGGCATCTCGCTGAACCTGGACGTGACCACCCTGCCGGTCGCCCAGGACATCTACCTCCAGTGGGGCGACGGCACCGTCGACGTCCTCAACTTCTACGGCGACAAGCCGGTGAAGACGACGGCGGGCCACATCTACAAGAAGCTCGGCGACTACACGATCACCGTCACCGACTACGAGAAGACCGGCAACACCATCGCCAACACGGTGAAGGTCTCCACCCTCGGCTCGCAGTACACCGCGTACGGCCCGAAGCGGCTGCTGGACAGCCGGGACGGCACGGGCCTCGCGGCCGCCGGCCGGGTCCCGGCGAACGGGACGGTCCAGCTCAAGGTCGGCGGTGCGGGCGGCATCCCGGCGAACGCGACCGCCGCGGTGCTGAACCTGACCGTGACCGGCCCGGCCGCCGACGGCTACATCACGGCGTACCCGGAGGGCGGCCCGCGGCCGGCCACCTCCAACGTCAACTACCGGGCCGGGCAGACCGTACCGAACCTGGTGATGGTGCCGATCGGCACCAACGGCTACGTCGACCTGTACAACGGCGGCAAGGGCACCACCGACCTGGTCGCCGACATCACCGGCTACTTCACCCCGACGGCCGCGGCCGGCTTCGCCCCCGTCGGCCCGAGCCGGCTGGTCGACACCCGCTACGGCACCGGCGCCCCGCAGGGCCAGATTCCCGGCCGCGGCTCCATCGCGGCGCAGATCTCCGGCGCCGCCCCCGGCCTGCCGGGCGGCGGCATCTCCGCGGTCGCGCTGAACGTCACCGTCACCAACCCGGGCGGGAACGGCTACCTGACCGTCTACCCGAGCGGGCAGGCCATGCCCACCGCGTCCAACCTGAACTTCACCGCCGGGCAGACCATCGCCAACTCGGTCGTCGTCCCGGTGGGCGCGGACGGCAGGATCCGGCTGTTCAACGGCGCCTGGGCCGGAGCCGACGTGGTCATCGACGTGGTCGGCTACTACAGCACCTCCGAGACGGGCGCGTTCGTACCGGTCGACCCGAAGCGGCTGCTCGACACCCGCGACCCGGCGACCTGGAGCGGCGGCCCGCTGAAGGGCCGCTACTACGCCTACCTGCCGATGACCACGCGCACCGACATCTCGGCGTTCGTCTTCAACACCACCGTCACCGACACCGGTGCCGACGGCTACCTGGCCGCGGCCTCCGACCCGAACACCGTCGCCGACTACAAGAGCGGACACCCGTATCAGGTGTACGTGCCGAACACCTCGGCACTGAACTGGCGGCGCGGCACCACCGTGCCGAACCTGGTGCAGGTCACGCCGGGCCTGGGCGTCATCGACTTCTTCAACCAGAGCGACAGCACCATGGACCTGGTCGTCGACCTCTTCGGCTACTACCAGAACGACTGACGTCCACTCGGTCCGCGTTCCGGTCGATGACCGACGCGATGACCGACGCGGACAGGCGATGACACGGAGAGGTGCCCGGCTTGCGGCCTGCAAGCCGGGCACCTCTCTCGCGTCGGCCTCCGGCCCAACCGCCTCCAACGCGTCCGCACCTACTCCCGACAGGCGCGACGGGGCGGGTCATTGTTGGACGCTCTCCAGGGTCAAGGTCGAGTCGGTCACCGAGCAGGCCGCCAAGGCGTCGGCGGAGTTGCTCAAGCAGGCCGGACTGCACGGCCACACGTACGCGGTCGACGCCACCGTCGCCGAGATGACGCTCCGTCAGCCAGTACCGGTGGCGATGCTCACCTCGGATGTCGACGGCATGGCCAGACTCTGCGGCAATCGCGTCCGGCTCATCGCGGTCTGAGCCACCGCGACTGGACCACCGGGCCGAGGGCGGACACCGCGTGGGGCTACCGTCTCACCCGCAGAACACCGCGGTCTGCGCCGGCCCCAGTACGCTGCTTTTCGGGTTGGGCTGCTGGTGCTGCAAGTCCTTGGCCAGGTCGAACACGTTGCCGACCAGGATGAACTGCCGGGAGCCGTCCGCGGCCGTCAGCGAGATGCTGGTGTAGCCGGGGCCGCCGCCGTCGGTCTCCCATGCCGGGACCTTCCTCCCGTCGGAGCACGTCGCTTCCCACCGTTGCACGCCCAGCGCGTAGCCGTCCGCGTCCGGCACCTGCGGGACAGTCTCCAACTCGCGCTGCTCGGCGGGGTGCAGGAGTCGGCCGCCGAACAGGGCGCGGTCGAACCGGGCCAAGTCGTCGAGGGTGGAGATCATGGCGCCCGCCGCCCAGTCGTAGGACGGGCTGAACCGCGTCACGTCCTGGCCTGCGAGGTCGTAGCCGTGCAGGTGGCGGCCGTGGATCTGCGGATCGGTGAGCGGGAACGACGTCCGGGTCAAGCCGAGCGGGAGCAGGATGCGGCTCCGGATCTGGGCGGCAACACTCTGCCCGGTCACCGCCTCGATGACCAGACCGGCCAGGAGGTAGTTGGTGTTCGAGTACGCCCACCTCTCGCCCGGTGCGAACAGCGGTGGGTGTGCGACGGCGGCTGCGACCACCTGCCTCGGGGTGTACACGTAGTCCCGGTCGTGCTGCTCCAGGTACGGCGCGAAGAAGGCCGGTTCGGTCGTCGGGTCGTAGATGCCGCTGGTCTGGTCCAGCAACTGCCGCACCGTGATCCCGGACCCGTCGTTCCCCGACCCCTGGACGACACCGGGCAGCCACTTCTCCACGCTGTCGTCCAGGCTCAACCGGTGCTCACCCACCAGTTGCAGCGCCACGGCCGCGACGAACGACTTCGTGTTGCTCGCGATCCGGAACCTGTCGTCCGGACTCGCCGGCTGCCGCGTCCGCACGTCGGCGAAGCCCGCCGCGGCAGACGCCGCCACCTCGCCCTGCCGTACATAGGCGATGGAACCAAGGTACCCGTCCGCGACGGCCTGCGCGGTCGCGGCCCGCACGATGCTCTGCCCGTGTGCGGGCTCCGCCGCCGACACGCCCGCCGACGCTCCTGCCGACACGCCCGCCGAGCCCAGCACGGTGCAGAGCACCACCACCATGGTCGAGACGATCCGGTATTTCCTCGTCATTTTGGAACCCCGTCTGCGGCGCGAATGGACACCCTCAGGCTTCCATCCGGTGCCAGGCATCGCCATCGTGCCAGCTCCCCGTTCCACCCTGGGGGCAGTCCCAGCACGGACGGTGCGCGCAGGTCGGACTCCCGACGGTGCCTCAGGAGCCGGTCGGGCAACGGTCGGGGGCGGGTAGGGGGCCGCTCAGGGGCCGGTCAGGGTGATACCCGATGCCCGGGGCGGCGGCCGGCCGACAGAGTGGTCACAGGAGTTCGGCCCACCACTGTGACGAGAGCTGGAGCAAGCCCATGAACACGCTCGTACGACGCATCGCGACCCTCGGACTGGCCGGGGCGGCCCTGGCCGCGGGTGCGGCGGGCACGGGTGTCCCGGCCTTCGCGGCCGGCCCGGCCGCCGCCGTCGTGGGCCCGGCCGGGGCCGGGGCCGGGGCCGGGCTTGCTCCGCTGGACCCGGCGGCGCTCGACGCCGCCCTCGCGACCAGGCCGGGCGACGCGGCGGCCGGGGCGGTCGCCCGGGTGGGCGAGCCCGGGCAGCTGTGGCGGGGCGCGACCGTGGACGCGGTCACCGGGAAGCCGATAGCGCCCGACGCGCACTTCCACATCGGCAGCATCTCCAAGACCTTCGAGACCGTGGTCGTCCTGCAGTTGGCGGCGGAGCACCGGATCGACCTCGACGCGTCGGTCCAGTCCTACCTGCCGGGCCTGCTGCCGGGCTCCTTCGATCCGATCACCGTCCGGCAGCTGCTCGACATGACCAGCGGCCTCCCGGACGTCGGCGCGGACGCCCCGCAGCAGACGGTGGACGAGGAGATCGCGAACCGGTACGAGTACCGGTCCTTCGACCAGATCATCGAGTCCACCCTGCGGCCCGAGGGGCGGCCCTGGCCCGGGCCGAGGTTCACGCCCGGCACCAAGCAGGAGTACAACTCGCTGGGCTTCCGGATCGCCGGACGGCTGATCGAGCAGCTCACCGGGAAGTCGTTCAAGGACGAGGTCACCGCGCGCGTGCTGGCCCCGCTGCACCTGGACCGGACCTCGGTACCCGAGGACGACCCCCGGATGCCCCGCCCGTACCTGCACGGCTACCTCACCGACAGCAGGGGCACCGTGGTCGACGTCAGCGAGCAGGGCGGCGACCCGTCCAACATGATCTCCACCACCGCGGACCTGGACCACTTCGTCACCGGGCTGTTCAGCGGTCGGCTGCTGCCCGCCGCGCAGCTCGACGAGATGTTCACGATCCCGCGGGACAGCGCCGGGAAGCCGCTGCCGCTGAACTCCGGCACCTCCGAGTGCGTGACCGGCGTGGCCTGCTACGGCGCCGGCCTGATGGCGACGCCGCTGCCGAACGGCGCCATGCTGTGGGGCAAGTCCGGCCACGACGACGGCTACTCGAACGGCATGTTCGCCACCCGCGACCTGTCGCTGCGCGGCATCTACTCGGTCTCGACCACCACCTGGGCCTTCGGCAGCGCACCGGCCCTGGCCAACCGCCTGCTGGGCGCCGCCCTCGCCCCGGCGAAGCACTGACCCCGCGCCACCCGCTCACGGCCCGGCCCGGGACGACCCGGGCCGGGCCGGTCTGGTCAGATGAACGGACCGTCCAGCACCTCGTAGCCGCCCCAGGCCCCGATGGCGTACTGCTTCGAGTACGGCCCCGGCCGCCCCACCTGCTCGGGCCACCACTCGTCCGGCCCCGGGTCGAGGTCCAGGAGGCACCGCTCGGCCGTGCAGTCCAGGTTCAGGCCGTCGGAGAGGACGAAGTACGTGTACTCCCGGCTGCACGGGAACTGGTACTCGTAGACACCGCCGAGCGTGATCCGGACCAGGCGCCAGTCGTTACCGGCGGTCGCGTCCATCGCCTGGATGTCGAAGACCGCGCTCCAGCCGGGGCCCGTTCCCCCGGGGCGGGGCAGTTCCAGCCGGATCCCGGTGATCACGCCGTCCTCGAAGTGCGAGAACCTCGCCAGGAATTCGCCGGCACCGCCGCCGGAGAGTGGTGAAACGGTCATCGCGCGTCCAATCGGAGACTGTCCGTCCGGGCGGGTGACGCGGACCTGCGCAGGCAGACTCGATCGCCATACCATTCTTCCCCCGTGACTCATGCGCCCCCGACCGTAGCCCAGGCGGGCGGTCCAGGGAATGCCGGTCACGGCAGCGGAATCGGAAAGGCGCTCGGCGCACCGCAATTCCCGGCATTCCGAGCGGCTCCGACGATGCGCGTCACCAGGCCGGGGGAAGGGCACCGGGCCCGGCTGCGGCACGGCGACCCGCCGCCGCACGAAAGGCCCGGCCTCCGGTGGTGCCGCCGGACACCGGACCGTGGGGAATTCCCTCACCGACGGGACCGGTCACCGCACCGGTCCGCCGGTCGTGGCCGCGCCGCCACCCGCATCACCGGCCGCGCCGCCGACTTCGCTGCCGGCCGGCTCAGCGCGTCCCGGCGCCGGTGCGGAGCGCGTCCTCCCCGGACCGGGGAGCCCGCAGCCGGCGGTCGGCGGGCACCGGGCCGAGGGTGGCTTCGAGGATGAGACCGCAGGAGAGCAGCGGGAAGAGCCGCTGCACGGCCCGGAGCACCAGGTTCGCCCCGGCGACCAGCGGGACGGCGGCCCTCGGCGCCCGGGCCCGGAACAGGTGCGGGTCGTAGTAGTACGGGCGGACGGTGATGTCGTGCAGCGGGGCGCGCCCGGACAGCGTGCTCAATGTCCGGAAGGAGTACACCTGGAGGTGGTCCGGGTGGCAGCTCTCACGGCCCAGCAGGGCCAGCAGCAGGTTGACCACCGAGGTGGTGTTCGGGGTGGTCGCCACGAACCGGGTGCCGGGGGTGAGCTCGGCGAGCCGGGAGATCCACCCCAGGGTGTCCTGGGTGTGTTCGACCAGCTCCCCGGCCACGATCAGTTCGGGCTTGAAGTCCTCGACGATGTGGTCGAGTTGTTCGACGGTGCCGTAGACGATCGAGGTGTCGCAGGCCGTCCGGACGGTGCCCTGGGCCCGGACCTTCTCGGACGCGTCCACCCCGAGGCAGTCGGCGGCGACGGCGGCGATCTCGGCGTGCAGCCAACGCCAGGAGGTGTCGTGCTCGTTGTCGACCTCGGTCTCGTCGTACGCCCCGAGGTCCAACACCCTTCGGCCACGGCTCAGTTCACCCACCCGCTGGTAACGGTCGACCGGGCGCGGCACCCGCAGCCGGGCGAGCGGCCCGGGGTCGGCCGCCCCCGGGGTGGCGGCGAGCGTGCAGAGCTGATCCGCCGTGAGTGACCGGCCTGAACGTGCCATCGGATCCTTCGATTCTTCGGGGGTGCGAGCCGCGCGACCGGACCGGGGGAAAACAACGCGCTGCATTCCCAACGAAGAACCCGGCAATCGGTCACCCCCCTCCGGACGGAATGCCCCGCCGGCCGACCCGTGACTGCTCGGTGTCCGAACCCTTCGCCAGCACAAGGACATTGGCGGCCAGCAGCAGCGCCACGGCCCAGCACCCGGCCAGATAGGCGTTCTCGACGGCCGGCACGGCCTCCTCGTCGGCGGCGGAGCAGAGCAGGAAGACAAGTCCGCCCACGATCCACCCGGCGCCCTGCGACCACTGCCGGCGCAGGGCCAGCAACGGCTGTCCGAGCACCATCGCGAACAGGTACCCCAGCGTGCCGAGGCCCAGCAGCAGGAAGTCACGGCGGCCCAGCAGCTCCGGCGCCGACAGCAGCCGGACGGCCGCGTACGGACCGGCGAGCACGACGCAGACCAGTGCGCCGACCCCGATCACCGCCACGACCCGGCAGGCGGAGCGCACTTGGGCGACCCAGGCCTGCCGTTCGCCGAGCGTCACGGTGCGCGACAGCGCGGCCAGCAGCGGCACCTGCATGGCGGCCACCGCCATGACCGGGATCCGGACGATGATCGAGGCGCAGAGCAGGGCGGGCACCGCCCGGGAGTCCGCCGGGTCGAGCAACCTGGCGGCGATCACCGGCGCGTTCGGCAGCAGCTGGGTGAGCAGCGTCGAACACATCAACACCGGCAGCCCGGAACGCAGTTCGGCTGGTCTCGGCGCGCCGCCGGGTCGGCAGCAGCGCCGCAGCGCCGGGCCGACGGCCATCACCGACAGCGCCGGCGCTGCGACCAGCACCAGGGCGAAGGCGAGCGGCGAGCGGATCTGGCCGAGCCAGAGCGCCCCGGCGGCCGCCACCCGCAGCAGCGCGTCCAGCCACATCTGGGTGCAGTAGTCCCGGAACCGCCCGTGCCCGGCGAGCACCCCGCGCGCCACGTGCGCCACCGCCAGCCCCGCGCAGCCGGCGCCGAGCGCCAGCACCATGCCGCGGTCCCCGGAGAACAGCAGGCCGGCCAGCGGACGGGCGGCGGCGGCGAGCAGCACCAGCAGCGCACCCAGCAGCCCGCCGGCCACCCGCATCCCCCTAAGCAGCACCGGCAGCCCGCCGTCACCGAGCGCGATCCGGGCCGCCACCGCCCGGCTGGCCTCCTGCTCCAGCGGGATGAACAGCCCGGCCCCGACCGAGAAGACCAGCGCCCAGACCAGCGAGAACTTGGCCATCGCCGCGCCGTCCAACACCTTTCCGGCCAGCGCCAGATGCAGGTACGACGCCCCGGCGAGGGCGGCCGCCCCCGCGCCGACGGCCAGGGTCCCCGAGGGCGGCAGGGCGACACGCAGTGGTGACTTCACGAAACCGGAACTATACATAACGTGACCGGGGGCGGGCGGGCGCTCGCCGCTCACACCGGGCGGATAGCCTGTCGGATCGTCAGTGACGATCCGGTCACGCACCAGCAGGGGGAGCAGCGCGATGTCATCTCGCCGATTGATCACGGCCGTTGTGCTGGCCACGGCCGCGTTCGGGCTCACCGCCTGCCAGCCGACCAGCGCCTCCACCAGTACCTCCACCAACGCCGCGGCCCCGTCGGCCCCGGCTTCGGCCCCGGCGCCACTGCCGGCCGCGCCGAGCGGCACCGCCGCCGCGCCGACGGACAACTCCTCGCAGGCCGTCGACAACGGCGGCCCGGACATGAGTTGCGGCACGCCGACGCCCTCCGCCGGGCACCGGATCGTGCTGCCGGTCCGGCGCCCGACCCAGGACACCCTGGACGCCAAGGCCGTCACCTTCGTCTGCGACCCGAACGACGGCCACTACCAGGGCACCGGCGCCGCGAAGTCGTACCTGTTCGCCCCGACGGTCAAGGCGCAGCTGGCACTCGGCGCCGACCAGTTCAAGACCGTCATCCTGGGCGACCTGTGGACGCACATCGGGGACTGCCTGGCCGGCGGCTCGACCGTGCAGCCGCCGCTCAGCTGCTCCGCCTACCCGGCGTACGACATCACCCTGGACGCCTCGGGCAAGATCAACGCGATCAAGGAGATCTGGCACTCCTGAACCCGGGCCGACCGGGGAGCGGCGGCGCGGGTGCGGTGCGCGAAGATGGACCGGTGACCACCACCCCTCACCGCTCCGCCCCGCACCGCACCCGCCTGATCGCCACCGACCTGGACGGCACCCTGCTCGGCGGCAACGGCACCCTCTCCGCACGGACCGCCGCAGCGCTCGCGGCCGCCGAGGCGGCGGGCATCCAGGTGGTGTTCGTCACCGGCCGGCCGCCGCGCTGGATGCAGCAGCTCAGCGCGCACATCGGCGGACACGGGGTGGCGATCTGCTCCAACGGCGGAGCGGTCGTCGACGTCCGGCGCGGTGAGCTGCTGGAGACCTTCCCGCTGGGCGGCGACGCCGTACGGGAGCTGGTCGGCACGCTGCGGACCGCGCTGCCCGGCATCGCCTTCGCGTTCGAGTGCCCGAGCGGGTGGGCCCGCGAGCCCGGGTACGAGCTGCGGATGTGGGGGGACGACAAGGAGCACGCGGTCGCACCCGCCGAGGAGCTGCTGACCGGCGGCCGGGTGGACGGCCTCTTCAAGGTGCTCGCCAAGCACCCCACCCTCTCCCCGGACACCTTCCTCACCGAGGCCCGCCAGGCCGCCGGCCACCTCGCCGAGATCACCCGCTCCGCCCCGATACCGATGGTGGAGATCAGCGCGGCCGGGGTCACCAAGGCCAGCACGCTGGAGACCTGGTGCCGCGAGCAGGGCATCGACCGGACCGAGGTGGTGGCCTTCGGCGACATGCCGAACGACCTGGAGATGCTCGCCTGGGCCGGCACCTCCTACGCCGTCGCCAACGCCCACCCCGACGTCCTGGCCGCCGTCACCCGGCACACCCTCAGCAACGAGGACGACGGCGTCGCCGCCGTCCTCGAAGAACTCCTCAGCCACCTCTCCTGAGCCCCCTCGGGGGCGCGTGGGGGTACCTCCCGGCCGAAGGCTGGGGGAGAACTACGCGAACAACCACCCACCCCGGTGGAGCCCCCCGCAAAAGCGCAGCCCCCCACCCCCGGAGGCCCTCAAAGCGTCGCAGACCACCGCACGCAGGTCCCCTTCCCGTAAGGCCCCGGTTCGTGCCACGCGTCGCCCCCGAGGGTCTCCGCGCGGCGGGTGAGATTGCGCAGACCACTGCGGCGGCCGCCGTCGGGGATGCCGACGCCGTCGTCGGTGACGGTCAGCAGGACGCCGGGGCGGCCGGCCCGGTCCAGGGCTTCGGGGTCGCCGGAGACGGGGTGGCCCGCCGGGTCCAGGTGGACGGTGGCGTCGACCTCGACGCCGACCCGGGAGGCGCGGGCGTGCCGGGCCGTGTTGGAGAGTATCTCGCGCAGCGCCGCGAGGAGTTGGCGTCCGGTCTTCTCCCCCACCAGGCTCTCGACCGGCCCCATGAAGGTCACCGAGGGCTTGAAGCCGAGCGCGGCCGCCGCCTGGCTGCCTTCCCGCAGGATGCGGGTCCGCAGGGTGTCCGGTTCGTTGCCGTGGTCGTCGTGCTGGAGGGCGTAGATGGTGGTGCGGACCTCCTGGATGGTGGCGTCCAGCTCGTCGACGGCCTGGCCGATCCGGTCCTGCACCTCGGGGACGACCGCCC
Source organism: Kitasatospora kazusensis (assembly GCF_039529945.1). NCBI lineage: Bacteria > Bacillati > Actinomycetota > Actinomycetes > Kitasatosporales > Streptomycetaceae > Kitasatospora > Kitasatospora kazusensis. Next base: position 91,714 of record NZ_BAAANT010000004.1, read on the forward strand.
GCCGGGCGGCGGTCTCCAGCATCATGCCGGTGGCGAACAGCCGCTGGATGACCAGGTCGTGCAGGTCGCGGGCGATCCGGTCGCGGTCCTGGAAGACGGCCAGCCGCTGCTGGTCCCGCTGGCCCTCGGCGAGCCGCAGGGCGAGGGCGGACTGTGAGGCGAAGGTCTGGGCGAGCTCCTTCTCGGACTCGGTGAACGGCGGCGCGCCCCGGCTGCGCCAGACGCAGAGCCCGCCGAGCACCCGCCCGGCGGCGACCATCGGGACGGCCATCGAGGCACCGAAGTTCCGCGCCAGCCGCAGTACCACCGCCGGGTCGGTGGACATGTCGTCGCGGTAGACGCTCTCACCGGCGAGCAGTCGGGCGGCGAAGCCGACGGCCGGCAGCAGCTCGCCGCTGAGGAACTCGGCGGCCTCGCCGGAGGCGTGGGCGACCCGCATCTGCCCGTCGCCGGTGGGCAGCAGGATCATGCCGAGCGCGGCGTCCGCGAGCTGCCGGACCTGTTCGGCGGCGACCAGCAGGGCGACCTGGGCCTCGTCGGTGGAGAGCAGCGCGGTGGTGACGGCGGAGGCCCCGGCGATCCAGCGTTCGCGGCGCAGCCCCTCCTCGTAGAGCCGGGAGTTCTCGATGGCGACCCCGGCGGCGGCCGCGAGGGCGTGCACGACCTGGGCGTCCTCGGGGGTGAAGGCGCCGCTGGTGCTCTGCTTCTCGGTCAGGTAGAGGTTCCCGAAGACCTCGTCGCGGACCCGGATCGGCTCGCCGAGGAAGGACTTCATCGGCGGGTGGTGCGGCGGGAAGCCGGTGGAGCGCGGGTCGGCGGCGATGTCCTCCAGCCGGAGCGGCTCGGGGCGGTCGATGAGCACGCCGAGGATGCCGCGCCCGGCGGGCAGTTCGCCGATCGCCCCGGCGGTCTCGTCGTCCACGCCGACGTGGATGAAGTCGGAGAGCCCGTCGGCGTGCGGGGAGATCACGCCGAGGGCCGCGTACTTGGCGTCGACCAGCTCGGCGGCGGCGGAGGCGATCCGCTGGAGGGTGGCGTGCAGGTCGAGCCCGGCGCCGACGGAGACCACCGCTTCGAGCAGCCGCTGCATCCGGTCGGTGACGGCGGCGGCGGACTGCAGGCGTTCGGAGACCTCGGTGACCAGGGTGTCCAGGCCCAGGGAGGCGATCTCGGGCACGCGGTGCGGAGCTTGGTCCGGGGGAGTCTCCATGGGATGAGCGTAGTTTGCCCGGGTTTACGCCACCGCACAGTCGGCGGTGAGCAGCGTGTCGGCCCGCTGCTCGCGCCGCCACATCTCGGCGAGCCGGCCGCCCTCGCGCCCGACCAGCTCGGACCAGCGGCCGCGCTCGGCGATCCGCCCCTGGTCGAGCACCAGCACCTCGTCCACCGAGCGGTCGTCGAGCCCGGCCAGCCGGTGCGTGATCAGCAGCGTGGTGCGGCCCGCCGTGGCGGCGAGCAGGTCGGCGGTGAGGGCGTCGGCGGTGGCCAGGTCGAGGTGCTCGGCGGGCTCGTCCAGGATCGTGACGGGGAAGTCCGCGAGCAGTGCGCGGGCCAGCGCCAGCCGCTGGCGCTGGCCGCCGGAGAGTCGGGCGCCGTGCTCGCCGACCATGGTGTCCAGGCCGTCGGGCAGGGTGTCGACCCAGCTCAGCAGGCGGGCCCGGCCGAGGGCCTCGCGGAGCCGTTGCTCGCTCGCGTCGGGCCGGGCCAGGCGGAGGTTCTCGCGCAGCGAGCTGTCGAAGACGTGGGCGTCCTGGGCGCAGAGGCCGATGGCGCGGCGGACCTCGTCGGAGGCGACCGTACGGGTGTCCACAGCCTGTGGAGAACTCCGCACGGTGCCCGCGCTCTGGTCCAGGAAGCGCAGCAGCACGTGGGCGAGGGTGGTCTTGCCGGAGCCGGACGGGCCGACCACCGCGATCCGGCGGCCCGCGACCAGGTCGAGGTCGATGCCGTGCAGCGCGTCCCGGTCCTGGCCCGGCCAGCGGGCCGTGAGGCCCCGGACGGCGATCGGCAGCGGGTCGGCGGGCAGCGCCACCGGTTCGGCGGGCTCGGCCACCGGCGGCTCGGTCTCCAGGACCTCGGCCAGCCGGGCCCGCGCGGCGCGGCTGCGCTCGCGCTGCCGTACGGCGGCGGGCATCCCGGCGACGGCCTCGAAGGCGGCCAGCGGGGTGAGCACGACCAGCGCCAGGCAGACACCGGACAGCGTGCCGTGGCTGACGCCCCGCACCCCGGCCGCCGCGCTCGCGGTCACGGTGAGCCCGGTGACCAGCGCGATCAGCCCGGCCGAGAGCGCCGCCGAGGCGGCGGACCGGGCGGCGAGCGCGGTGAGCCGGCCGTCGGCGGCGCGGGCGGCGGCGAGCCGCGCGGGCAGCGCGCCGGCCACCGTCAGCTCAGCGGTGCCGGTCAGCGTGTCGACCACCGAGACCGCCAACTCTCCTCGGGCGGGCGCCTGTTGGCGCTCCGTACGACCGGAGAGCCGGACGGCGAGGGCGGGCACGGCGGCGCCCGCCAGCAGCAGGCCGAGCGCGAGCACCGCCCCGGCGAGCGGCAGGAAAGCGGCCAGCGCGGCGGCGGAGGCGAGCGAGACGACCAGCGCGATACCGGCCGGCAGCCGCCAGCGGAGGTGGTGGTCCTGCACCGAGTCGACGTCGGAGACCAGCCGGGAGAGCAGGTCGCCCCGGCGGAAGGCGGGCAGCCCGGCCGGGGCCAGCCGCTCCAGCTTGCGGTACACGGCCGTCCGGACCCCGCCGAGCGCCCGCAGCACCGCGTCGTGCGCCACCAGCCGCTCGCCGTAGCGGAAGACGCTGCGCCCGATGCCGAAGGCCCGGACGGAGGTGACGGCCATCATCAGGTACAGCACCGGCGGCATCTGCGAGGCGTACGAGATCAGCCAGCCGGAGGTGGCCATCAGCGCGACGGCACAGCCCAGTGCGAGCGAGCCGAGCACGGTGGCGAGCAGCAGCCCCGGCTTCTCTCCCCCGGCCGGGGCGGTACCGTCCGGCTCGTCCACCGGCTCCGGAAGCCCGGCCGGGCACGGCACGGACACGGCGGCGGACACGGCGGCGGACACGGGCAGCGCTGGCCCGGCCAGGTGGTGCCGGTGGTCGGCGACGGCGAGCAGCGCCGGGCGGTGTGCGACCAGCAGGACGGTGCGCCCGGCGAGCCCGCGTACGGCGGCCAGTACGGCCTCCTCGTTGGCGCCGTCCAGGTTGGCGGTGGGCTCGTCCAGCAGCACCAGCGGGCGGTCGGCGAGCAGTGCGCGGGCCAGCGCGAGACGCTGGCGCTGGCCGGCCGAGAGGCCGGCGCCGCCCTCGCCGAGGACGGTGTCCGGCGCGGCGAACCCGGTGGCCCGGGCGGCGGCCAGCGCGGCGGCCACCTCGGAGTCGGTGGCCTCGGGACGGGCCAGCCGGACGTTCTCGGCGACGGTGCCCGCGAACAGGTGCGGGTGCTGCGGCACCCAGGCGATCTGCCGCCGCCAGCTCGCCGGATCGAGTTCGGCGAGGTCGTACGTCCGGTCGGCCGTGCGGATCCGGACGGTGCCGGCGGTCGGTTCGGTGAAGCCGAGCAGGACGGCCAGCAGGGTGGACTTGCCCGCGCCGCTCGGCCCGGTGAGCGCGGTGGTGGTGCCGGGGGCGAGGGTCAGCGAGAGGGCGTCGAGCGAAGGGGCCGGCCGGTCCGGGTGGGTGACGGTGAGCCCGCTGATCTCGACGGTGGCGCCGGTCAGGTCGGGCGCGGGGGTGCGGCCGGTGGCGGGCAGCGGGGTTTCCAGCACCTCGAAGATCTGCTCGGCGGCGCTGAGCCCCTCCACGCTGGAGTGGTAGAGCGCGCCGACCTGGCGGATCGGCAGGTAGACCTCGGGCGCCAGGAGCAGGATCAGCAGGCCGGTCTCCAGTCCGAGCGTGCCGTCGACCAGCCGGAAGCCGATCGAGACGGCGACCAGGGCGACCGAGAGGGTGGAGAGCAGCTCCAGCGCGAAGGAGGAGATGAACGCGATCCGCAGGGTGCGCAGGGTGGCGCGGCGGTACTCGTCGGTGATCCGGGCGATGGTCCTGGCCTGGGCCTTGGCGCGGTTGAAGACCTTGAGGGTGGGCAGCCCGGCGACCACGTCCAGGAAGTGGTGCGAGAGCCGGGCCAGCGTGCTCCACTGCCGGTCCATCCGGGACTGGGTGGCCCAGCCGATCAGCACCATGAAGAGCGGGATCAGCGGCAGCGTCCCGGCGATGATCGCGGCGGAGGTCCAGTCGGCGCCGACGATCCGCACCAGCACCACCACGGGCACCACCACGGCCAGCGCCAACTGCGGGAGGTAGCGGGCGAAGTAGTCGTCCAGCGCGTCGACGCCCCGGGTGGCGAGCGCGGTCAGCTCGCCCGTCCGGCGGCCGGCCAGGTAGGACGGGCCGAGCGCGGTGGCGTGGTCGAGCAGCCGGCGGCGCAGGATGGACTTGACCCGCGCCGCCGAGCGGTGCGCCGCCAGCTCGGTCAGCCAGGCGACGGCCGCCCGCCCGGCGGCGGTCGCGGCGAGCAGCAGCAGCGGGGCGCCGAGGTCGTACGAGTGCCGTTGGAAGGCCCGGACGACGATCTCGGCGATCAGGCTCGCCTGCGCGACCACCAGGGCCGCGCCGACCGCGCCGAGCAGCACCGATCCGGCGAGGAAGAGCCGGGTGGTGCGGGCGTACCGGAGGAGTCTGGGGTCGACGGGCCGCATCAGTGGTCCGCGACCGGAGCCGGGATGTGCTGGACGCCGATCCGCTTGCGGAACACCCAGTACGTCCAGCCCTGGTAGAGCAGGACGAGCGGGGTGAAGACGGCCGCCACGATCGTCATCAGCTTGAGCGTGTACGGCGCGGAGGAGGCGTTGGCGGCGGTCAGCGACCAGTCGGGGTTGAGCGTGGAGGGCATCACGTCCGGGAAGAGCGCCAGGAAGAGCATCCCGACGGCCGCCACGATCGTCAGCCCGGAGAGGCCGAACGCCCAGCCCTCCCGGCCGAGTTGGTTGGCCACCAGCGAGCCGGCCAGGGCCAGGACGGCGAGCACCAGCGCGGCCAGGCTCCAGCCGTCGCCCTGGTGGGCCTGCGTCCACACCAGGAAGACCAGCGCCGCCACCGCCGTGGCCAGGCCGAGGCGCAGCGCGAGGGCGCGGGCCCGCAGCCGGATGTCGCCGACGGTCTTGAGGGAGGCGAAGACCGCGCCGTGGAAGGTGAACAGCACCAGGGTGACCAGGCCGCCGAGGAGCGCGTACGGGCTGAACAGGTCCCAGACGGTCCCGACGTAGTTCTTGTCCTTGTCGATCGCCACGCCGTGCACGATGTTGGCGAAGGCCACGCCCCAGAGGAAGGCCGGGAGCAGCGAGGTCCAGAAGATCGCGTGCTCCCAGTTGCGCTGCCAGCGCTCCCCGCCCCGCTTGGCGCGGTACTCGAAGGCGACGCCGCGCACGATCAGGCAGACCAGGATGACCAGCAGCGGGAGGTAGAAGCCGCTGAACAGCGTGGCGTACCAGTCGGGGAAGGCCGCGAAGGTCGCGCCGCCGGCCGTCAGCAGCCAGACCTCGTTGCCGTCCCAGACCGGGCCGATGGTGTTGATCAGGACGCGGCGTTCGGCGGTGTCGCGGGCGAGCAGCTTGGTGAGCACCCCGATGCCGAAGTCGAAGCCCTCCAGGAAGAAGTAGCCGATCCACAGGACGGCGATCAGGACGAACCAGACGTCGTGGAGTTGCATGGTCGCTTCTGCTCCTCAGTAGGCGAAGGCGAGGGGCTTGTCGGCGTCCTCGTCCGAGGACGGGCCGCGCAGGGTCGGGTCCTTCGCCGGGGGCTGCTCGGCGGTGTTCGGGCCGGCCTTCGCGTACTTGACCAGCAGTCTGACCTCGATCACCGCGAGGATCGCGTAGAGCGCGGTGAAGGTGGTGAGGGCGATCACCTGGGTGGTGACGCCGACGTTCGGGGAGACCGAGTTCGCGGTGGTCATCAGGCCGAAGACGGACCAGGGCTGACGGCCCATCTCGGTGAAGACCCAGCCGAAGCTGTTGGCGATCAGCGGGAAGCCCATGGTGAGGATGCCGATCCGCCAGCTCCACTTGGTGAGCTGCGGGCTCAGCTCGCGGTTCTTCGTGAGCATCAGCTTCGGGACCTCGTCCTCGGCCGTGCGGTGCTCGGGGGCGAGGAACTTCTTCCGCCGGGTGGTCCAGAGGCCGATCAGGCAGGCCACGAAGGAGGTCATCCCGAAGCCGATCATGAGGCGGAAGCCCCAGTACGTGACGAAGATGTTCGGGATGTAGTCGGTGGGCCTGCCGCCGTACTTGGCGGCCTCGGCGGCGGCGGTGTCGTTGATGCCGGGGACGGGCGAGCTGAAGTCGCTCTTGGCCAGGAAGGACAGTATCCCGGGGATCTCCAGCTCGACCGAGTTGTGGCCCTGGTTGACGTTGCCGACCGCGAAGATCGAGAACGGGGCGGGGGACTGGGTGTCCCAGAGCGCCTCGGCGGCGGCCATCTTCATCGGCTGCTGCTCGAACATGACCTTGGCGAGGCTGTCGCCGCTGACGGCGGTGCCGAGGCCGGCGATCACGCCCAGCGCCAGGCCGACCCGGAGCGAGGTCCGCATCGAGGCGATCTTCCGGCCGTCCGGCTCGCCCTTGCGCTTGGCCTTCCAGAGGTGGAACGAGGCGATGCCGACCATGAAGGCGGCGCCGGTCAGGAAGGCGGCGGTGAGGGTGTGGAAGACGACCACCAGGGTGGTGTCCTGGAACAGCACCGCGCCGATGTCGGTCAGCTGGGCCTTGCCCGTCACCGGGTCGACCTTGTAGCCGGTGGGGTGCTGCATCCAGGAGTTCGCCGCCAGGATGAAGTACGCCGAGAGCACCGTGCCGAGGGCCACCATCCAGATGCAGGCGCAGTGGATCTTCTTGGGTAGCTTGTCCCAGCCGAAGATCCACAGCCCGATGAAGGTGGACTCGAAGAAGAACGCGATCAGCGCCTCCATCGCGAGCGGGGCTCCGAAGACGTCCCCGACGAAGCGGGAGTAGTCGGACCAGTTCATCCCGAACTGGAACTCCTGGACGATGCCGGTGACGACGCCCATCGCGATGTTGATCAGGAAGAGCTTGCCCCAGAACTTGGTGGCGTGGAAGTACTTCTCCCGGCCCGTCCGCACCCAGGCGGTCTCCAGCCCGGCGACGATCGCGGCCAGGCTGATGGTCAGCGGGACGAAGAGGAAGTGGTAGACGGTGGTGATGCCGAACTGCCATCGCGCGATGGTCTCGTGAGCGACTGCCAGCTCCACTTTCGCCCTCTCTTCCGCCGGAATCCGATCCCGGCACTTTCGTCCCAAACCCGACAGACAGCATCAATGCCACGAGAACACGCCAGAACACGGCAAGCTTGTCCGCTTGTGAACGTGAACACGTTCACAAGCTGAGTATCCACCATGCCTACAACCGCTCGAACAGCGGGGTCAAGGTAGGAATCGACCGAACGTTCAGCTGGATGATCCGCCGCGCCGGCGGCCGCTCACAAGAGCCGGACAGCCCCCTGCCCACGCCGTTCCGGCGCTTGACAGGGGGCTGTCGGACGGGAGGTCAGCTCCCGGCCCGGGTTCCGGGCTACGCGTTCACGTCACCCGATCGATCGGCGGGCCTTCGGGATCCGGACCTGGAAGGCGGCGCCCCGGCCCGGGGCGGTCTCCAGGGTGAGGGTGCCGCCGTGGGCGTGCACCAGGGCGGAGGCGATGGCGAGGCCGAGGCCGGCGCCGCCGCCGTCGTGACGGCTGCGGGAGGCGTCGACGCGGTAGAAGCGTTCGAAGACCTGGGCGGCCTGCTCCGGGGCCAGGCCCGGGCCGGAGTCGGCGACCTCCAGGAGGCAGCCGCCGTCGGCCCCCGCGAGGCCGACGCCGATCCGCACGGCGGTGCCCGTGGGGGTGTGCTTGACCGCGTTGCCGACCAGGTTGGTGACCACCTGGCGCAGCCGGGCCTCGTCGCCGAGCACCAGCGCGGGCTGCGGGGCTCCCCTGCCGTCCGGACCGGTGAGCGCGACCGGGCGGCCCGGGTCGAGGGCGGTCAGGTCGTGCAGGGCGTCGGCGGCCAGCGTCCGCAGGTCCATCGGGGCGAGGTCGAGCGGGCGTTCCTCGTCCAGCCGGGCCAGCAGCAGCAGGTCCTCGACCAGGCCGCCCATCCGGACGGCCTCGTTCTCGATCCGGTTCATCGCGCCGTCCACGTCGGCCAGCGCGCCCATCCGGTGCAGCTCCGCGAAGCCCCGGATGCTCGCCAGCGGGGTCCGCAGCTCGTGCGAGGCGTCCGCGACGAAGCGCCGCATCCGGGCCTCCGACTCGGCCCGGGCGGCGAAGGCGGCCTCGATCTGGGTGAGCATCCCGTTCAGCGTCGCCGAGAGCCGGCCGACCTCCGTCCGGGGGGCGAGTTCGGGCATCCGGTGCGAGAGCCGGCCGGCCGCGATCAGTTCGGCGTCCTGCCCGATCCGGTCCAGCGGCCGCAGGCCCGTCCGGACGGCGAAGAAGCCGAGCACCGCGATCAGCAGCAGGACGGCCCCGCCGATCGCCAGGAAGGAGGCCCGCAGCTTGCTGACGGTGGAGTCCACGTCGTCCAGCGAGACGGCGGCCAGCACGTACGCGGGGGCGGAGAAGTCGCCACCGGCCGCGATCCTGTTCACGGGCAGCACGATCACCCGCCAGCGGCCCTTGCCGTGCTCGTCGGGGAGGCCGAAGCTGGTGCCCTGGCCGGCCGTGAGCTGGGACGGGGTCAGCTCGTCCACGTCCGGCGACGGGTCGGAGTCGGAGATCGGCTGGCGCAGCACCTGCTGCACGGCGCCGCTGGCGGACAGGTACTGCACCACGAACTGGCTGGGCAGGAAGCCGCCGCGCTTGGCGCCCGGCCCCTGGCCGTACTGGCGGCCGCTCCACGGCCCGCGGTGCGACATCTGCTCGGCGAAGCGCTGCAGCTGCTGGTCGGACCGCTGCACCAGCTGCATCCGGGCGGCGCCCAGCACCACCGTGTCGCTCACCACCAGGCCGGTGGTGACCAGCACGAGCGAGAGCACCAGCAGCCGGGCCCGCAGCGACAGCCGGGACGGCGAGAACCGGGCCAGCCGGGACCGGGACGGCCGGAGCCACCGGAACAGCCCCCCGGGCACCCACCTGGGCAGCCACCGGGACAGCCGGGCGAACCGGCGCAGGCGGGCCACGGCGGGGCTCAGGACTGCGGCGGGCGGCGCAGCGCGTACCCGATGCCGCGGACGGTGTGGATCAGCTTCGGGCCGTGCGACGGACCGGAGTCGAGCTTGCGGCGCAGGTAGGAGATGTACGACTCGACGATGGAGAGGTCGCCGCCGAAGTCGTAGGCCCAGACGTGGTCGAGGATCTGGGCCTTGGAGACCACCCGGCCGACGTTCGCCATCAGGTAGTGCAGCAGCTTGAACTCGGTGGGCGAGAGCGCGACCGAGCGGTCCGCGCGGGTCACCTCGTGGGCCAGCGGGTCGAGGGTCAGGTCGCCGACCATCAGCCTGCCGTCCTCGGCGGGCCCGCCGGCCCGGCGCAGGATCGCCCGGATCCGGGCGATCAGCTCCTCCAGGCTGAACGGCTTGGTGACGTAGTCGTCCGCACCGGCGGCCAGGCCCTGCACCTTGTCGCCGGTGCCGTCCTTGGCGGTGAGGAAGAGCACCGGCACGTGCTCGGCGGTCTGCGGCCACTGGTTCTGCTCGCGCAGCCGCTGGACGACGGTGAAGCCGTCCAGGTCGGGCAGCATCACGTCCAGCACCACCAGGTCGGGCCGCTCGCTGGCGACGGCGGCCAGCGCCTCCTCGCCGGTCGCGGCGGAGACCACCCGGAAGCCGGAGAACCGGAGCGAGGCGGAGAGCAGCTCGCGGATGTTCGGCTCGTCGTCGACGACCAGCAGGAAGGCCTCGCCGGCTGCGGCAGTACCCGCGGCCCCGGCCCCTGTGGTCGGCACGGCTGCGGTCGAAGTCCCTTGCACGGTTGATCCGCCTCCCGGTCGCACGCTGACATCCTCGATGGACGATAGCCCGGGGAGGCTACGTGGGGTTGATGAAGGCTTGATGAACCTGCCGTACCGGCTCGGTTCGTACACCTGATCATCTTGTCGGTCGGCGCGCACCCCTGCCCCCCGGCGGTGCGTCCCGTCGCCGGACCGGACAACACCGGACAGGACCGAACGCATCGACAGTACTGGACCGCCCGTCGGGCGCGCCAGGACCGGACCGGTCCGGGAGCCGCCGGCCGCGCCGGAGACGGCACCGGCCCGGCCGATCGGGGCATCGGCCGGGCCGGAGTCTCGCCGGGCGGGTCAGCCGCCGGACGGGGTGCGGGTGCCACCGCCACCGCCACCACCGAAGCCACCGCCACCACCACCGAAACCGCCGCCACCGAAGCCGGTGGTGCCGCCCTCGGTGAGCTGGGTCGCGGTGTAGCCGCCGGAGGCGTCCGGCTGGCCGACCACCGTGACGCTCTGGCCCGGCTGGAGGTCGGCGACCTGGCCGTCCTTGCTCAGCTGGATCTTGGTGGTGGGGGCCGTGGTCACCTTGATGGTGTTGCCGTTGGCGTCGGTGAGGTAGACGGTGCTGCCGTCGACGGCCTTGACCGTGCCCCGGGCGAAGCCCGCGCCGCCGGCGCCGCCGCCCTGGCCGCGCTGGCGGGTGCCGCCCTGGCCGTTGCCGCCGCCGTAGGCGCCGGCGCCGGTGCCGCCACGGGCGCCCTGGCCCGCGGCCCGGGTGCTCGACTTGGTGGTCGTACCGTTCCCCTTCTCGTACCAGGCACCGCCGGCGAAGGCGGCCGTGGCGATCGCCGCTCCGGCCAGGCCCAACGTGAGCCAGGGCAGCTTGCGGCGCGGGGGCGCGGCGAGTTCGGCGGCGATGTCGCGGGCGTCCGGCGGGGTGGACAGCAGCTCCGCGTGCGGGTCGTTCTCGTTGGGCATGGTTCGGTGCTCCTGGTTCACTCGTGTCGGAGGGCGTCGATCGGGCGCAGCGAGGCGGCCCGGTTGGCGGGGTAGCTGCCGAAGAACAGCCCGATGGCCACCGCGATCCCGAAGGCGCCGAGCACGGACTCCGGGATGACCACCGGCTTGATGCCGACGATGCTGAAGTGCGATCCGAAGATCCCCGCCGCCACCCCCAGCCCCGCGCCGATCACCGAGAGCAGCGTCGACTCGGTGAGGAACTGGCCCATGATGACGGCCTTGGGTGCACCGAGCGCCTTGCGGATGCCGATCTCCCTGGTCCGCTCGGTGACGGTGACCAGCATGATGTTGGTGATGCCGATCCCGCCGACCAGCAGCGAGATCGCGGCGACCGCGCCGAGCAGCACGGTGAAGGTCTTGGTGGTGCTCTCCCGGGCGGTCAGCAGCGAGGTCTGGTTGCTGATCCGGAAGTCGACCTTGGTGGCGTCGCCGATGGCGTGGGTGCCCATCAGGATCCGGGTGATGTCGCTCTGCGCGGCCATCGTGGTGTCGGCCGAACTCGCCTGCACCAGGATCTGGTTGACGGATCCGAAGCCGGTGAAGGCGTTCTGCACGGTCGGCAGCGGGGCGATCACCACGTCGTCCGGGTCGTTGAAGCCGGTGCTGCCCTTGGTCTGGAGCACCCCGAGCACGGTGAACGGGGTGCCGCCGATGGTGATCTTCTTGCCCACCGGGTCCTCGTCGGCGAAGAGCTGACTGGCGGTGGTGGAACCGATCACCGCGACCTTGCGGGAGTTCAGCACGTCGTCGTTGGTGAAGTAGTCGCCCTTGGCGACCTTCTGGTTGGCGGTCTCGAAGTACGCCGGGTACGTGCCGATGATCGAGCCGGGCGTGTACGAGATGTTCCCGTACAGCGCGGCGGCGCTGGTGGTGACCACCGGCGCGACCGACTTGATCGAGGGCGCGTCCTTCGCCGAGGCGAGCGCCTTGGCGTCGTCCACCGTCAGCTTCTTGGCGGTGGTGCCGGAGCCGCGCAGCTGGCTGGAGGAGACGGTGAGCGAGTTGGTGCCGAGCGAGGTGATCGAGTTCTTGACCGCCGTGGACGAGCCGTTGCCGACCGCGAGCAGCAGGATCACCGAGGCGACACCGATCAGCACGCCGAGCATGGTGAGGGCCGAACGGACCTTGTTGGCGGCCAGGCCGCCGACGGCCATCCGGATCATTTGCCAGAGGATCACGGGCGGACCCCCGCGAGGTGGTGGAGGAGGGCGGGCGGCGGGCCGTCGACCGGCGCCTGCCGCACGTCGTGGATGATCGCGCCGTCCACCAGGCGGATGACCCGCTTGGCGTGGTGCGCGACCTCGTCCTCGTGGGTGATCAGGACGACGGTACGGCCGGTCGCGTTCAGGTTGTCGATGATGGACAGCACCTCTTCGGTGGAGCGGCTGTCCAGGTTGCCGGTCGGCTCGTCGGCCAGCAGCATCGCCGGGGCGGTGACCAGTGCCCTCGCCACGGCGACACGCTGCTGCTGACCGCCGGAGAGCTCGTTCGGCCGGTGGTCGGCGCGCTCGCTGAGCCCGACCATCGCGAGCGCCGCCAGCGCCCGGCGCCGCCGCTCGGCGGCCCGGACACCCGCGTAGGCGAGCGGCAGTTCCACCTGGGCGAGGGCGGTGGTGCGGGGCACCAGGTTGAACGACTGGAAGATGAAGCCGATCTTGCGGTTGCGGACGAGCGAGAGCTGTCCCTCGTCCAGGTGGCCGACGTCGATGCCGTCCAGCAGGTAGCGACCCGCCGTCGGGACGTCGAGGCAGCCGAGGATGTTCATCAGCGTCGACTTGCCGGAGCCCGAACTGCCCATGACAGCGACGAAGTCACCCTGCTCGATGTCCAGGCTCACCCCCTGGGGGGCACCGGTCGCCGGATCGTCCGGGCCGCGCAGGGCGTGCACGGTCGCGTCACCGTGGCCGTACGCCTTGGTGACCCGGCGGATCTGGATGACGGGGGGCTTCTGAGTCGACATCAGCCCTTGCCTCCGCCGCCGCCGCCCGTGCCGCCGCCACCGCCACCACGGCCGCCGCCACCGCCACCGCCACCGAAGCCACCGCCACCCAGGCCGCCGCCACCGGTCAGACCGGGGAAGCTGCCGCCGGGGAAGCCGTTGCTGCCGCCGGCGGTGGTCGAGGCCAGCTCGACCTTGTCACCTTCGTTCAGGCCGGAGAGCACCTGCACGGTGGAGTCGCCCTCGACGCCGACGGTCACGTCGACCCGGGCGGTGCTGCCGTCGTCGTGGACGACGGTCGCCGTCCGGGTGCTGCCGGTGCCGGCCAGCGCGGTGGTCGGCACCGAGAGCGCGTTGTCCGCCTCACCGGTGATGACCGAGACGGTGGCGCTCAGGCCGGTCCGCAGCTTGCTGGTGTCGCCGGTAATCTTCAGCACCGCGCCGTACTGGACCGCGCTGGACGAGCCGCTGCTCGACAGCGGCAGCGAACTCACCGACAGGACGGTCGCGTTGAGCTTGGTGTCGGACTGTGCGTTGAGCGTGACGGTGGCCGCCTCGCCCTTCTTCAGCTTCAGCGAGTCCAGCTCGGAGAACGCACCGCTGACCTGCATCCCGCTGGGGTTGGTCAGCACGATGAAACCGGTCGGCGTCGAACCGGAGCTCGAACCCGCGCTGCCGGAGGAGGACTTGGAGCTGCTCGTACCCGAGCCGGAGCCGGAGCCGGAGCTCGAACCACCGGCCGAACCGACGGTGTCGCCGACCTTGCCGGAGACCGAGGCGACCGTGCCGTCGGCGGAGGCGGTCAGCGTGGTGCCGGCCAACGCGGCCTGCGCGTTCGACAGTGCGATCTTCGCGCTGTCGACCTGCTGCTGGGCCTGGGCGACCTGGGCGTCGTCGACCTTGGTGGTGGTGATGGTGGTGGTCTGCGGGGCCGGCACCGAGCCGGAGCCGGAACGGCCGCCGCCACCGCTGCCACTGCCACCGCCGCTGCCGCCCGTGGAGGGCAGCTGGGAGGTGGTCGTGGTGGTCACGCCGGCCTCGGCCTTGGTCAGGTTGGCGTCGGCGGCGGTCAGGGTGGACTGCGCCGTGTCCACCTGCTGCTGGGCAGCGGTGGTGTCGACGGTCGCGAGCACCTGCCCCTTCTTCACCGCGTCACCGACCGACACGTTGACCGAGGTCAGCTTGCCGCCGGTGACGAAGTCCTGGCCGGCGTCGCTGGGGGAGGAGAGCGTGCCCGAACCGGACACGGTGGCCAGGACGGTGCCCTTGGTGACGGTGACGCTGCGGATCTGGGTCTTACCGGCGGCCGAACTCGTACCGCTTCCCAGAGTGGTGTAGGCGAGCGCGGCCCCGGCCAGCAGGGCCACGCCGAGCGCGGAGTTGACTAGGACGGCACCGCGCCGTCGCGGGAGGACCTTCATGGGACACAGCCTCGCGCGGGGCTCTTGCCAACTCCTGTGCCAAACCTGGGAGAAAGCTGATGCCAGCAATCCGGACATCTGCCACCAGACCTGGGCACCGGAAGCCGAATCACTACCTTCTGCTGGTCAGGCATTGATCCAACACCCAGGAACTTCCCAGCGCATCCCGCCCGCTTCTGAAACTCGCCGGTAGCCCCCGCCCGCCCGGAGGCCGTCCAAGGGCTGCCCGCGGGCCGTCCGGGGCCGGGCAGGCCTGTCCGGGGCCGGGCACGGACACGGGTGGGGGCCCGCCGCATGCGGCGGGCCCCCACCCCGGCCGCTACAGCTCCTTGCGGAAGCTCTCCGCCGTGGCCAGGAAGATGTCGTTGCCGGCCACCTCGCCGATGGTGACCCGGACACCCTCACCGGGGAACGGGCGGACGACCACACCGGCCCGCTCGCAGGCCGCGGCGAAGTCCATGGTCAGCTCGCCGAGACGGAGCCAGACGAAGTTGGCCTGCGAGTCGGCGAGCTCCCAGCCCTGCGCGGCCAGCGCGGCGGCGACCCGGGTGCGCTCCTCTACCAGGGCTTCGACCCGGACCATCAGCGCGTCCTCGGCCCGCAGCGAGGCGACGGCCGCGTCCTGGGCGAGCCGGCTGACGCCGAACGGGACGGCGGTCTTGCGCAGCGCGGTGGCCACCGGCTCGTGCGCGATGGCGAAGCCGACCCGCAGGCCCGCCAGGCCGTACGCCTTGGAGAAGGTCCGCAGCACGCAGACGTTCGGCCGGTCGCGGTAGACGTCCACGCCGTCCGGCACCTGCTCGTCCCGGAGGAACTCGCGGTACGCCTCGTCCACCACGACCAGGACGTCGGCCGGGACGGCGTCCAGGAAGCGCTCCAGCTCGGCGCGGTGGATCGCCACACCGGTCGGGTTGTTCGGGTTGCAGACGAAGATCAGCCGGGTGCGCTCGGTGATCGCGGCGAGCATCGCGTCCAGGTCGTGCGCCTCACCGGCGGTCAGCGGGACGGGCACGGGGGTGGCGCCGGCGATCCGGGTGATGATCGGGTACGCCTCGAAGGAGCGCCAGGCGAAGATCACCTCGTCGCCGGGGCCCGCCGTGGCGAGCAGCAGCGACTGCGCCACGCCGACCGAGCCGGTGCCGGTGGCGATGTGCTCGACGGGCACGCCGAAGCGCGCGGCCAGCTCGGCGGAGAGCTCGCTCACGGCCATGTCGGGGTAGCGGTTGAACGACCCCGCAGCCGTGATCGCCGCCTCCAGCACGCCGGGCAGCGGCTCGTAGGGGTTCTCGTTGGAGGACAGCTTGTAAGAGTCTGCGCTGGCCGGCTTGCCAGGCTTGTAGGTCGGGATGCTGTCCAGGGTCGGCCTGAGCCGGGGACCCTGCGCTGCCGTACCGCTCACGGTGCACTCCTTCTGTTCTGTCCCTCAATGCGGCGCTCTGCGCATCTCCGGGCCTGTATCCGGGCGTACGCCCGGGGCGCACGCGGCGTACGCCCTGGACACCCTCCTTGCGGAGCCCGCGGCGCGCACCCCCACCACCCCGGTCGGGTGCCTTGAACGATACCGACCGCGCTCACCCGTAGGGGTGAGATGCTCGTCCGGGTCACCGGTGCAGATCAGCCATTCTGCCCGTTCCTATGGCACATGTCAGAGGTAAGAAGGCCGAAACGAGGCAGGTATCGAAGGGGCCTCCGGCGCTCGGATCCCGGAGAAACGGTTCTCCTTCACCTCCGTACGCCCCGGTCACAGACAGCCGTCATGCGCCATACGATCGGTCCGCCATGACAGCAGCAGCCAACCAGAGCGGTCGGCGACCCACCACCTCGCGGCGTCTTGAGCGGGCCGGCATCCGGGATGTGGCAGCAGCCGCCGGAGTGTCGATCACCACGGTCTCGGACGCCTTGAACGGTAAGGGCCGCCTTCCCGACGAGACCAGAAGCCGAGTGCGCGAGGTCGCGGAGCGCCTCGGCTACCGCCCGTCCGCCGCCGCCCGGACCCTGCGCACCGGCCGGTCCGGTCTGATCGGACTGACCGTCACCACCTATGGCGAGGAGCCCTTCACCTTCACCGAGTTCGCCTACTTCGCCGAGATGGCGCGCGCGGCCACCAGCGCGGCGCTCAGCCGCGGGTACGCGCTGGTCGTGCTGCCCGCCTCCTCCCGGCACGACGTCTGGAGCAACATCGCGCTGGACGGCACCGTCGTCATCGACCCGCCCGACCAGGACCCGCTGGTCAGCGAGCTGTACCGGTCCGGGGTCCCGGTGGTGAGCGACGGCAAGCCGGGCAACTGCCCGGTCACCGCCTGGGTGGACAACGACCACGAGGCCGCCGTGCTCGGCATCCTCGACCACCTCTCCGAGGCCGGCGCCCGCCGGATCGGCCTGCTCACCGGCACCAGCACCGACACCTACACCCGGCTCTCCACCGACGCCTACCTCGGCTGGTGCCGCAAGGTCGGCCAGGAGCCGGTCTACGAGACCTACCCGGCCCACGACCCGGCCGCCGGCGCCGTCGCCGCCGACCGCCTGCTCGCCCGACCGGACCGTCCGGACGCGGTGTACGGCCTCTTCGACCCGAACGGCACCGACCTGCTCGCCGCCGCCCGGCGGTACGGGCTGCGCGTCCCCGACGACCTGCTGCTGGTCTGCTGCAGCGAGAGCGACGTGTACGCGACCACCGAACCCCCGATCACCACCCTCTCGCTCAAGCCGCGCCGGATCGGCACCACCGTCGTCAACCTGCTGATCGACGCCATCGAAGGCGTCGACTCGGGCACCGGCGTCGACGTCGGCCGGCTCTTCCCGGCCCGCTACCGCACCGCCGGCACCGGCCCGCCGCCCGGCACCCTGATGCCCACCGAACTGATCGTCCGGGCCTCCTCGCAACGCCGCAGCACCCGGACCACCGTCAGCCCGCCCCGCCCGCCGGGCGAGGTCTAGACACCTCCGGGCACGACGGGGACCGTCCGGGCATCCCCGGCCGGCGCCCCGACGCGCACCCCGTCACACCCCCGGAACACGCCCGGAGCCCGCCCGGGCGGAGCCCCGGGCGCGCCCGCAAGGCACCCGAAAAGCACGCGGAAGGGGCACCCCGCAGGACGCTCCCGACGATTGGATACCGACCAGGTGAGGACGCCGGGAGAGTGGTCTTCCTATGATGGGCGAATGACACCCGAGGACCGCTTCCCCGGGCCTGAACAGCCCGACTCAGGCCCCCGCCATCAGCAGGACCTCGACGTGCTCCCGTACGGCTCCTACTACGAGCCTCCCGAGCCGGCCCCCGGGTACGGCTACGACACCGGCTACAGCGAGAACACCTACAGCGGCTACGGCGGCGCCCGCTTCCTGGAGCAGCACTGGCCGACGGTCAGTCACCAGTCCGCCGCCGCACCGGAGCAGCCCTCGGAGGGCGCGCCGGAGCAGCCGGCCGCGCCGGTCCCGCCGGTCCCGCCGGTCCCGCAGCAGGAGGACCCGCCGACCATCGACCTGAGCACCCTCGGCGGGGAGCTCCAGGAACTCCAGGACCTGCACTACCCGTACCCGCAGCCCGAGCCCGGCGAGGCGCCCGGCCCGCTGTACGTGGTCGGCGACGTGCACGGGTACCTGGACGAGCTGCTGGCCGCGCTCCACCAGCAGGGCCTGATCGACGCCGAGGGGCACTGGTCGGCCGGGCGCTCGCGGCTCTGGTTCCTCGGCGACTTCACCGACCGGGGGCCCGACGGCATCGGCGTCATCGACCTGGTGATGCAGCTGGCCGCCGAGGCGGCCGCCGCCGGCGGGTACTGCCGGGCCCTGATGGGCAATCACGAGCTGCTCTTCCTCGGCGCCGCCCGCTACGGCGACGAGCCGGTGCAGTCCACCGCCGGCACCGCCTCCTTCCTGGCCGCCTGGCGGCTGAACGGCGGCCAGCAGCACGACCTCGAACGGCTGGAGACGCACCACATCAGCTGGCTCTCCCGGCTGCCGGCCATCGCGCTGGAGGACGAGCACCTGCTGCTGCACTCCGACACCACCGCCTACCTGGAGTACGGCGCGTCGATCCCCGAGGTCAACGACGCCGTGCACCACCTGCTCTCCGACGAGGGCGCGGACGAGTGGTGGGACTGCTTCCGCCGCTTCACCAAGCGTTTCGCCTTCCGCGGCGACGCCGGTCCGACGGCCGTGCACGAGCTGCTCTCCGCGTACGGCGGCCGCCGGGTGGTGCACGGGCACAGCCCGATCCCGTACCTCACCGGCTCGGCGCACCTGGAGGACGGCACCCCGCCGCACGTGCCCGGACCGTACATCTACGCGGACGAGCTGGCGATCGCGATGGACGGCGGGGTCACCATGGAGGGGCGCCTGCTGGTCGCCCGGCTGCCGCTCAACTGAGGACCCGCGGTGGGGTGACTGAACAACCGTTCGCCACCGCACCGGTCCTGACGGTACTGAAAATCCGGAAACCGACTGTCTCCCACTCGGTTTCCGCCCCTACGATCGAGGCAACCACACCGGACCACGGCCGGCCGCCGCGCGGCCCGCCCGGGTCCGGTCCAGCAGAATTCCGTCCCCAGCGGAACGGGGTACCCATGACCAACACCCCGCACCTGCCCGCCGAAGACCGCCCGGACTACGAGCGAGCCCTAGACGAGGCACTGCGCGACCGTTCGATCCTCGATGCCCTGCGCGCATCCGGGCCGCACCTGAACGCCGAACAGCTGCACACCAAGGCACTGCTCGCGGCGGACGAGATCGCGGCGGCAGCCGCCGCCGAGTACGAGCACTACGCGGGCCTGCGCGCCGCACTCCGCCCGGCCGACCCGGCCGGCCCGGCGGGCCCGCCGGGCTCCGCCGGCGGCCTCTCCGCCCGGCTCCGCTCCGAGGAGGGCGCCGGGTTCTTCCCGGTGCTCACCGCGCTCACCCCGATCCTGGCCTGGGCGGCGGCGGCCGTCCTGCTGCTCATCGGGTACCTGCTGCGGGCGGGCAGCCCGGCACTGGCCCTGGGCAAGGCGCTGGTGACGGCCGGCTGGGTGCTGGTCGGAGTGGGAGCCGCCGCGCTGGTCGTCGGCATCGTCGGACTGCTGCTCACCGCCCTGCGGGACGGCTCCGCCACCCCGTACGGCCAGGACCCGCAGCTGCGCGCCGACCTCGCCGAAGCCCGCCGCGCCTGGCTGACCGCCCTGCGCGAGCGCGCCATCCTGCCCTACCTGTACGCCAACCTGGAGTCCGCACCCGCTCACGCGCCGGTCCCGGGAGCCCGGCCGAACCCGCCCGACTTCACCAGCCCCGGCTACAGCCCCGCGCACTTCTCCAGCCCGGGTTTCACCAGCCCGGGCGGGGACGACCCGGTGCACGGCCACCGCACCGCCGAGTTCAGCAGCCCCGGCTACAGCCCACCGGACTTCACCGGGCCGGACGAGGTCTGACACCGGAGCGGCCGTCTCCCCTACTGCGGCAGCGGGGGGAGCGGCTGCGAACGGCCGCGCCGCGCGGGCGACGCGAGCAGCCGGCTCGCCGGCCTGCTGTTCCCCGGGCTCGCCGCCGAGGCCACGGCGGCCAGCGCCACACTCCGCCGGGTCGCGGGCGGCACCACCAGCAGCAGGAAGTGGTCCTGGTGCCCGCCGCCCACGCTCATGGTGTGCGCACTGGACGAGAAGCAGTTGATCCGGACGACGTGCCCGCCCACCGTGATCCGCTCGGGCACCCCGTCCCAGGCCGACCGCTCGACGGCGACGTGCAGCACCGGCCCCACCACCGGCCACAGTGCCTGGACCAGGCCCGGCAGCTCACGCTCGATCCGCCGCGACCTCGGCCACCAGCCGCCGTCGAACACCCCGGAGTGCGACAGCGACGGGTCGATCCTGAAGCGCGGCACCCGGCGCAGCACCATCCGGACCGGGTACCGCAGTCCTCCGTCAACACTCATGACGAGCCCGTCCCCGGCCCTCGACGGACCGGATCACCGCCCAGGAGGCGACACCGACCTCCGCCCCGACCCACCGGAGGTCCTCAGTACCCCCACCGTACGTCGCCCGCCACCCCGGCGGGGCCGCCGGGCGTGGTCAGGGCGACACGACCCGCCCAGGCGGGACGCGAGCGCCCTGACGTCCCTCGTCACCGGGAGCAGTGCCTCCGGAGGACCGGCACGGCAGGGCACTCCCGGGCCTACAAGGCCGCGAGGTTGTCGGCCAGGTCGTCGAGCCCGAGCGAGCCCTGGGAGAGTGCCTTCATGTGCCAGGCCTTGAGGTCGAAGGCGGCACCGAGGCGGCGCTTCGCCGCCGCGCGGCCCTGGAGCCAGGCGCGTTCGCCGAGCTTGTAGCCGATGGCCTGGCCGGGCCAGCCGAGGTAGCGGTCGATCTCGGAACTGCGGCGGGCGGCCGGGCTGCCGTTGTAGGTCGCCAGGAACTCCGTGGCCAGCGCCGGCGTCCAGCGCTCGCCGGGGTGGAAGCCCGAGTCGGCGGGGACGGCGAGTTCGAGGTGCATGCCGATGTCGACGATCACGCGGATCGTCCGCAGCATCTGCCCGTCCAGGAAGCCGAGGCGGCGTTCGGGATCGGCGTAGCAGCCCAGCTCGTCCATGAAGCGCTCGGCGTACAGGGCCCAGCCTTCGATGTTCGCGCTGACCATGCCCTCGGTGACCTGGTAACGGCTGAGCCGGTCGGCGACCGCGACCCACTGGGCGAGCTGGAGGTGGTGGCCGGGAACGCCCTCGTGGTACCAGATGCTGACGAGCTGCCAGGTCGGGAAGGTGTCCTGGCCGAGGGTGGGCAGGTAGGTGCGGCCGGGACGGCTGAAGTCGAGGCTCGGGCCCTGGTAGTAGGGCCCGGAGGCGCTGCCCGGGGGCGCGATCCGGGACTCGACGGTGCGGATCGGGCCGGAGAGGTCGAAGTGACTGCCGTCCAGGGTGG
This sequence comes from Kitasatospora kazusensis, assembly GCF_039529945.1. NCBI lineage: Bacteria > Bacillati > Actinomycetota > Actinomycetes > Kitasatosporales > Streptomycetaceae > Kitasatospora > Kitasatospora kazusensis. The sequence goes on from NZ_BAAANT010000004.1 coordinate 112,924, forward strand.
TGATCGCCTCGTCCATCAGCTGCTGGAGCCAGTCCCGGACGGCCTCCTCGCCCTTGACCACGTGACCGTGCCCGTCCAGGTGGCGCATGGCCTCCAGGAGGGTGGCGCCGGGCAGGACGCGCCCGGCCTCGGCGCGCATCTCGGCGAGCGTCCGGTGGAACTCGTCCCAGGCCCAGGCGTAGGCCTCGTCCAGATCGAGGTCGGCACCGGTGTTGGAGCGGGCGGCGCGCAGGTAGCGTTCGCGGCCGACGGCGTCCGGGGTGTCCGCCGTGGCGGGGAGGTAGGTGTCGCGCAGCCAGTCGCGGAACCCGGCTACGGCGGCGGTGGCCCGGCGGGCGGCGGCGTCCAGCTCGGGGCGCAACCGGTCGGTGCCGTCCGCGACGAAGCCGGCGAACCAGCTCGCACCACCCGCAGGCCCTCCGGCGGCCTCCCCGGTCCAGTCGGTGAGCTGTCCGATCACCCCGGCGGCCTGCCGGGGAGCGGCGAGCAGGCCACGGGAGATCCCCTCGGTGAGGGTGGCCCGGTAGCCGTCCAGCGCACCGGGGAGGTTGCGCAGGCGCCCGGCCACGGCCGCCCAGTCCTCGTCGGTGGTGGTGGGCATGAAGGAGAAGATCGTCCGCACCTGGTCGACGTGCGCGCCCACGGTACGCAGCTGCCGGAAGTTCTCGCCGGTGTCGTGCATCGCGAGCTCGGCGGTGAGGCGTTCCCGCAGCAGCCGGGCGCAGACCTGTTCGGCGGGGTCCTCCGAGGCGGGAGCGGCGTCGAGTACGGCGAGGCTGCGGCGGGCGGTCTCGGCGTGGGCCTCGAAGCCTTCCGGCGAGAGGTCCGGCTGCCGGTCGTCACCGGGGTTCAGGCCCAGCCATGCGGAGGTCATCGGGTCGTGTGCGGCCACCTGGTCGAGGTGGGCGTCGGCTGTACCGCGCGGTGTGATCGATTCATCTGCCATACCGACATCCTGACGTGCCGTCGGACACGGCCTTGAACCGGTAGGCGCCGCCGCCCCGAAACCCCGTGGCGCCGCGCTGGGGAGCGCAGGACCCAATGACTCGCAGGTCGATATCCTCCCCCCACGCGTCGTTCAGGAGCTGTTCGCGCACCGGTCGCCACTCGACCATCGACGAGGACGGGCCCGGAATGCGAACGGGCGCCGCTCCGGAGGCTGTCAGCCTTCGAAGTGGCGCCCATCAGGTCCCGCTGATCCATCAGCCCGTCGTGCAACGGGCCTGCCGGAGCCGTCGGCCCGGCCGGCTACGGCGGTCAGGTGCGGGCGCGCGCGTTCGTACCGTTCAGGCAGAGAGCGATGTTGCGTACCGCAGCGGTGAGTTCCTCGATCACCCGGGCGGCCTGCTCCGCGTTGTGGAAAGCCGGACGGTCGGTCAGGGCGAGGTCGAGGGCCCCCGTGAGCCGGAGCACCGCATCGATGTCCTCGGAGGGCTGCACGGGGTTCGCGGGAGGCTCCGGATGCGACGTGTGACTGGAAGGTGCCTGGTGGGCGGAAGGCGCCTGGTGGGTCGAAGGCGCCTGAAGCACCGGTGGTGCGGGAGTGGCGGCGGACAGGGGATTCACGTGGGACGCCGAGAACATCGCATTCGCCGCAGGGGCGAAACCGTTCGTCATCGGAGCGTCCTTGGCCGGCTTCGCGTGATCCAACGCGAGTCTCGTCCGTGGCAGCATGAAGTTCTCGGCATCCGGGAACAACAGGTCAGGAGTCGGGCGGGGCTTGTGCGAGGTGCACTCAGCCCTCCACTCCATGCGGTAGCAGTCGACCTGGTCGGCGCAGGCGGTACGGGCGTGGAAGACCGCACTCCCGTCGCCCAGCTCGGGGTACCAGAGGTTCGGGCCGGGAAAGCGCACCGTCCTCATCCGAGGCTTGATGGGCTCCGCACAGCCCATGCAGCAGTCAGGTGGAACGATGAAAGCAATACCGCCGTTGTGCTCGGCTCGTCGGGGGCCACCGTCCCAGCGGTACTCCCCGTTGCGGCAGGGGGGCAGTTCACCGCAGGTCCGGCACACGGCGTAGTGCTCCGGGAGGACTTGCCAGTCGTAGCTGGCCGGCGCACACCAGTGTTTCGGCGTGGACCTGGGGAAGTTCTCGTTGCGCAGGACCAGGATCACGGGTCGCTTGTAGAAGTCGGCCCGCTCGGGGGGCAGCGTGGTTGCCTGCCCGTTCGCACAGTGGAGGCTCTCGGAGTGCCTCCACAGCTCAACGTGCTCACGCCAGGCTTTCCCGTAGGACTCGGGCCACTGGCGGTCGGGGTACTCGTTGACCTCCAGAAGCTGCCACGGCTGCCGGTCCAGGACGACGGTATGACCTACCCGCAGACGAAGGTACGCACCATCGTCGCTGTGCTCGGGCCAGTCGGTGCGGCCGATGCGAACAGGCTGATCGGGGAGCCATTCACGAACATGCATGACACGCTCCTCGACATCGGGACATCCATGGTCACCACCTGGATAGTTCCTGACATTCTGAGGTATTTCGGACGCACAGCGGCTTTGACACGCACGCGAACCGGCCGTCGATGCCTATACGGCTCAACGCCCACCGACGCCTCGCCACCGGAGGCCGCTCGCGCCCGACGCGCCCGGACACCGGAGCCGGTCCGCCCCGGGAAGCCGACAGCCGCCCGAGCTTCCCGGGCAGCGCCCGTCGGCTGAAATGTTCAGACCCCCGGCGCCATGACGCCGCGCTGGGAAGCCCCCTCCGCTTCCCAGTGCGGCGCCGGTACCGGTTCGGGTCAGTCCGCCAGCGGCAGGTACACCCGGTTGCCCGAGGCGGCGAACTCCTCGGACTTGGCGGCCATGCCGGCCACCGCCTCCGCGTCGAAGCCGGCGTCGGTCGCCACGGCCGTCGAGCCGTCGCCGTGCTCCTCGCGGATCTTCTGGCTGATCCGGGCGCGGTGGCCGACCGGGCACAGCGGGCGCACCTCACCCTTGACCGAATCACCACCGGGCCGCGGATCAGGTCCTCCAGACCGCCCTCCAGCGACAGCCGTCCGGCCAGCCGTCCGCACTCCGAGCAACGACGATCAACGTCGCGCCGGGCGTAGCAGTCCAGGCAGTGGAGCACATGCGGCGCTTCCACGAAGATGGCGGCCGACGCCGGTGCGTTCGTCAGGTGACGACACGCCCTGAGAGCGTCGCTCGTCTCGTTGTTCGGTATCGGCTGCCGGCTTCGGAAGGGGCCCCGCCCCGGTCGTCCGTGGTCCACAAGTCACTTCACCGGGGCGGGGGTTGTGCGGCCCGGACGGATCGCAGGTCCACCGGGAGTCGAGAGGGTCGCCCCTGCACGCTTCCTCAAGCAGACCGGGGCGGCCCAGGATCAGGCAGCGGCGCCGTACTGACTCGTCAGCCGCCGGACTTCGGCATCCTTGAACGCCTGGACCTCTTCCACGATCCCGCTCTTCGACAGCTCGGCCACGGGCACGCAGAGGTCCATGCGCTGGATGCAGACGCCCACCATGTACTCCCCCTGCTCGGTGAGGTACAGCCGAACGCCGTAGTAACCCTCCTGGCAGTCCGTGTCGTTGTTGAACCGACACGACGCGCAGGTGTCCGGCAGTTGCACCGGCAGCAGGCGCTTGACGTAGACGGCCCGGCTGCCGAGTGCCCGGTAGAGAGTCCGCTCGTCGGAGGTCCCGGCGGTGAACGTCCGGAGCACCGGTTCAGCGCCCACCCGGGCCAGCACTTCGGAGATCGCCGCGATCGACTCCGGCCCGTCCTGGATGCTGGTGAGCATCCGCACATCCGCGAACTGACCGTACGACTCCACCAGGTTGACGACCCGATCCACGTGGGCCAGGCCGGGCACGACGATGTTGACGGAGACCTTCACGCCGTTGGCAACAGCGGCCCGGATGGTCTGTTCCGCAGCGCGGATCTTCGTGTCAGCCAGGCCCGCCGACTTGAAGCGCTCGGACTGCACGGCCTGAAGTTCTTCGGCGGTGGTGCCGAAGACCGAGACGTTGACCCGGTTGAGGCCGGCCGCCGAGCACTCCGGCATCACCTGCCGCCCGCGCTCCCCGTTGCTGGTCATCCCGACACTCAGCCCCATGCCGGTGAGCGCCGAGACCAACGAGGGCACCTCCGTATGGAGGGTGGGTTCCCCTCCGGTGAGGTGAACCTCGCTGGCGTCGAACGCCCTTCCCACGGTTCGCACCGCCCGCCGGAAGGCCATGTCCGGGGCCATCTTCGCGGAGACGAAGTTGACCCCGTTCGTCTCGCTGTAGATCGACACGCGGCCGGTCTTGCCCGGCCCCGACACGAAGGGCAGCAGAGTACGGCCCTTGTTGTCGGCGGTGACCGGTGTTCCCTCGTTGTGGCAGAACGTGCAGGCCAACCCACAGTCGTCGATCACCTTGATGCGGATGGTCTTGTCGCGGACGACCCGGACCGCCGGGCTTTGGGTCACAGACAAGGCTTGCCTCCTGTCACTCGAACGTGAGCCGGGGGATCGACTCGATGTCGACCCCGTACCGGCGGTAGACCTTGGTGGTGTTCTCGCTCGTCAGCTCGGCCAGGGGAAGCCCGAGCGCAAGCGCCGTCACGTGAACGTGTTCGGCACTGTCCCCCTCGATCTCCAGATACGGGGGGATCAGCGGCCAGTGGTCGATCTCGATGGCCGCGCCGCCCAGCGCCCAGGAGGAGCGGCGGTTCTCCTGGTACGCCTTCGGCTGGTAGCCGAGCTTACCGAGGAGCGTGTTCGTGGTGTCGAAGTCGCCGACGGTCGTCTCCGTTTCGGTCACGCCGTCGATCGCGTCGGAGTGGATCTCCTTGACGCACAGGGTGATGCTGCTGCCGGTGTCGCGCAGGCGGACCCACGTGCCGGGCCGGCCGGGGATGTCGTAGACGTAGCGGCGCTGGAACCGGTCGCCCAGGTGCTCCGCCCCCACCTCCGCCAGACGCGCACGCATCTTCCCCGGCTCGATGTCGAGAACCTTCGCTTCGAACTCAGTTTCGGTCATGGGGAGTTACCCTTTCCAGGCGAGGTTTCGGGACACGCGAGCGCACGATATCGGCTATCGAGTCGGCCACCTGCTCCGGCGTGCGGTCGGTGCTGTTCACCGGGACGAGCCCGAATGCCCGGTACACCTGGGAGCTTTCGGCGACGTTCTGCTCCTCCGAGAAGGGTCGCGACCAACGGCGCAACGGTGATCTTCCCGCTCGCGCTGAGACCTTCGACAGTGACGAAGAACCCACAGGTCACGTCCATAAGAACTCCATTCCTCGGTCGGTGCGGTGCGGTGTTGTGGAACCCGCCCCGGCCACCGGGGGTGACCGGCCGAGGCAGGAGACCAGGGGTCAGGACGAACGCGTCAGGCGACCTGCGGCCCGGCCGTTGGCCGCGTGCACAAGGACGGCCAAGCGCCGGTCACCCGTGGCCGACTGGTCGGCCGCGCACTCGAACCACACAGTCTTGCCCAGGCCGGTCGGATGCCAGCCCCACGAATGCGCGAATCCTTCAACCAGGAGCAGCCCACGACCACCTGTGACGGTGTCCTCCGCCGCCTCCCGATCCGGAAGGCACGGGCTCGAATCAGCGACCTCCACCCGGAGCCGCTCGCCGGTCCACCGCACCGTGACCCGACACCGCGCGCGGACGTGCTCGACGGCATTGGCCAACAGCTCGTCCGCACACAACTCCAAGTCCCGCAGTGCGGCGTCGGACATGGGTACCTGCCACGCTTCGGCGATCCTGCGGATCAGGCGGCGGGCGGGCGGGACGGCCGCCGGGCCGGGCTCGGTGCCCCATTCCTGCGGCACCGGGAACGAGGCGGTGTTGGTCGGGGCCATGAGCACGGGCCACCTTCCGTCTGGTCGTGTATCCCGGGCTTTCCCGGTGACTCACAGGATTGCCGGGCAGCCCGTCTCCGAATAAGGCCGGCATGTGTACCCATCATGGGTAAACTCGCGTTCAGTTATCCCACGTGACACTGAGCGATGATCTTCCCGGTGGTGGGGGTGCCGGACATGACCGACTCCATGGCGTCACCGGGGCTGCCCGGACGGCTGCTGGCGGACCCTGAAATGATCGCCGCCTGTGCCGCGCGAGACTTCGCGCTGATCTTCCAACTCGCCAAGCGCAAGGGCGGGTTCCATGCTTCGCGGATCGCCAGGGCATGCGACCTGACGCCCAGCAGGGTGGGCGAGGTCATGAACGGCAAGCCGAAGATCACCAACATCGCTGTCATCGAACGCATCGCAGACGGCCTGGGGATTCCCGGGCACCTGCTGGGGCTCGCTGCCCGGAACTGGGAACGCCCGATGGTTCCCACGCCGCGCCGGCCCGCTCCGACTCCTCGCCAGGCCGCAGGCCCCTGGCTCGCTGAAGTCATGCCACCCAGCCCTGGCTTGGATGACATCCTCGCCATCGCGGCCGGCACCCGAGTCACGCCCACCGTCCTGCGGTCACTTCAAGCGTCGATCGAGGACTACTGGCGACGCGACGACGAGCACGGCGGCGAAGCCCTTCGACCGGCCGTGCTCGGCCAACTCAAGTACGTGAAGGGGATACTTCACGACACCACCGACCCCAACTTCCGCCGCAGCCTCCACGGCATCGCGGCCGAGCTCGCACGGCTCACAGGCTGGACCTACTTCGACGCCCGGCAGTACAGCACTGCCCGGGGCTACTTCGTTGATTCGCTCCGCCTCGCACGCGAGATCGACGACCGCCCGTTCATCGCCAACGTCCTCGCCTGCCTCAGCCTCCAGGCGACCTACCAGGACCAAGCGAGGGAGGCCGTCACGCTCGCCCGGGCCGCGCAGGACAGCGCCCGCCTCTACGGCGGAACCCCAAGGTTGATGGCGATGCTGTCCATGCGCGAGGCGTTCGGCCATGCCAGCGCGCACGATCAGGAGGCAACTCACCGTGCGATCAACGAGGCGCTGCACCACTTCGAGCGGACCAACCCGACGGACGACGATCCGGCATGGGTCCAATACTTCGACCGCACCAAGCTCACCGTTGATACCGGAATCGCTCTGGGGCAGTTGGGCGACGCCGACGCAGCCGAACCGCTCATCGCCGAGGCCCTGCAGTACGAGGCGACAACCAACCTTCGAGGCCGTGCGTTCCACACTTTCTGGCTCGCCCGCACCCGACTCCAGCGCCACGAGGTCGAGTCAGCCTGCGCAACCGCAACGGAAGCACTCGATCTCGCAGCGGTCGTGGAGTCTCCCAGGGTCCTCGCCCATCTCCAGGAGTTCAGCGGGCTGCTACGGCCCTACCGAAGCGTGCCGGTCGCTGCGGAACTGGTCCACAGGATCAGCGAGATGGCGGTCCGGTGACGTCAGAGACCCACCTCGTCCAGCAGGAGGTAGAGCACACCGACCAGTGAGCCGCTGCTGACGATCTCGCGGCGGTCGATCATGCCGCGCAGATCGGACAGCGGAATCCACTCAATGCGGTCCGACTCGTTGCGTTCGGTCGGCGGACCCGCGTACTCGACCGCGTCGGTGCGGAAGACGAAGTGCTCGGAGTCCGTGATGCCGTTCGCCGGCTGGGCGTAGATGAGCGGCTTGATCTCTCCGGTCTTCCAGCCGGTCTCCTCAAGCACCTCACGCGCGGCGGCCTCGGCCGGAGTCTCGTCGTCCTCGATCAGGCCCATGGGCAGTTCCCAGGCCCAGGAGTCGGTGATGAAGCGGTGCCGCCACATCATGAGCACCTGCTTCTCGTCGTTCACCACGGCGGCGACCGCGAGATGCCGGAGCTTGATCACGTGGTGCTCCCACCGGTGCCCGTCGGGCTGCTCGACATCGGCCAGCCACAGGTTCACCCATGGGTTCTCGTAGATCGGACGTTCCCCGTGGATCTTCCACTGCATCGCGACGGCCCCTCTCGGTGGACCTTCAGCATGTCAGAGACGGGACCACCACCACGTCCGTTTCAACCGATTTGCGTCACCCTGACGATAGGGAAAATCTGACGCTCGCCGTTGTTGTCGGTGCGGGCTTCGGCCCGCGCAGCGGCCCCTCGTCATCCAGCCGCCCCGCACCGGCCCCAGCTGCCTCGGAGGGGCAATGGAGGCAGCATGACGGGGAGATGCCGAAGCGCCGCGCTGGGAAGCCCCCTCCGCTTCCCAGTGCGGCGCCGGTACCGGTTCGGGTCAGTCCGCCAGCGGCAGGTACACCCGGTTGCCCGAGGCGGCGAACTCCTCGGACTTGGCGGCCATGCCGGCCACCGCCTCCGCGTCGAAGCCGGCGTCGGTCGCCACGGCCGTCGAGCCGTCGCCGTGCTCCTCGCGGATCTTCTGGCTGATCTTCATCGAACAGAACTTCGGGCCGCACATCGAGCAGAAGTGCGCCGTCTTGGCGGGCTCGGCCGGGAGGGTCTCGTCGTGGAAGGCGCGGGCCGTCTCCGGGTCGAGGGCCAGGTCGAACTGGTCCTGCCAGCGGAACTCGAAGCGGGCGTCGGAGAGGGCGTCGTCCCAGGCCTGGGCGCCGGGGTGGCCCTTGGCCAGGTCGGCCGCGTGGGCGGCGATCTTGTAGGTGATGACGCCGGTCTTGACGTCGTCCCGGTTGGGCAGGCCCAGGTGCTCCTTGGGGGTGACGTAGCAGAGCATCGCCGTCCCCCACCAGGCGATCATCGCCGCGCCGATCCCGGAGGTGATGTGGTCGTAGCCGGGGGCGACGTCCGTGGTCAGCGGGCCGAGGGTGTAGAACGGCGCCTCGTCGCAGATCTCCTTCTGGAGATCCATGTTCTCCTTGATCTTGTTCATCGGGACGTGCCCGGGGCCCTCGATCATCACCTGGACTCCGCGCTCGCGCGCGATCCGCCCGAGCTCGCCGAGCGTCTGCAGCTCGGCGAACTGCGCCTCGTCGTTGGCGTCCGCGATCGAGCCGGGCCGCAGGCCGTCACCCAGCGAGAAGGTGACGTCGTACGAGGCGAGGATGTCGCAGAGCTCCTCGAAGTTGGTGTAGAGGAAGTTCTCCTGGTGGTGCGCCAGGCACCAGGCCGCCATGATCGAGCCGCCGCGCGAGACGATGCCGGTCTTGCGACGGGCCGTCATCGGGACGTACCGCAGCAGCACGCCGGCGTGCACGGTCATGTAGTCGACGCCCTGCTCGCACTGCTCGATGATGGTGTCGCGGTAGACCTCCCAGCTCAGCTCCTCGGCCTTGCCGTCGACCTTCTCCAGCGCCTGGTACAGCGGCACGGTGCCGATCGGCACGGGGGAGTTGCGCAGGATCCACTCGCGGGTGGTGTGGATGTTGCGGCCGGTGGAGAGGTCCATCACCGTGTCGGCGCCCCAGCGGGTCGCCCAGGTCATCTTCTCGACCTCCTCCTCGATCGAGGAGGTGACGGCCGAGTTGCCGATGTTCGCGTTGATCTTGACGAGGAAGTTGGTGCCGATGATGGCCGGCTCGACCTCGGGGTGGTTCACGTTCAGCGGGATGACGGCCCGTCCGCGCGCGACCTCGTCGCGGACGAACTCCGCCTCCAGGCCCTCGCGCAGGGCGATGAACTCCATCTCCGGCGTGACGATCCCCCGCTTCGCGTAAGCGAGTTGGGTCACCGCGACACCGTCCCGGCCGCGCAGCGGGCGGCGTGCCCGGCCGGGGAAGACGGCGTCCAGGTTGCGCAGGTCGCCCCCGCGCGGCGCGGTGTGCTTGATGCCGTCGTCCTCCGGACGGGCCTCCCGGCCGTCGTACTCCTCGACGTCGCCGCGCTGGCGGATCCACGAGTCGCGCAGCGGCGGCAGGCCGCGCCGGACGTCCGGCTCGTACGCGGCGTCGGTGTACGGACCGGAGGTGTCGTACAGCGGCACGGTCTTCCCGTTGGTGAGCACGACCTCGCGGTACGGGACCCGCAGATCGGGCCGCGATCCCTCGCGGTACGCCTTGCGCCAGGCGGGGGTCGGGTAGCCGGTGGTCGCGCTGGTGACGGCCTCGCCCGGCTTCCGGGCAGGGCTCTGCTGTGCGTCGAACGTGGTCATCGGACCTCTATCTCCCTACGCCGGCATTACCCGGTCAGGTTCCTGCGGTCGGCACAGCGGCCGGTACGTGGGACGTACCGTTCAGCGCCCTCTCAGCCCGGTGCTCCGAGCTCCCGTGTCCACAGGCGGATTTGCCTGCGACAAGACGTCCAACACCGTAGCGGGCGGAAGGGGCCTGGTCCAGCGGGCCTCCAACCCATGGACACGCCCCTCCCCCGGGCCGCAGACTCGGGGGCATGGTGGGGAGCGTGGGACGGGTGACGGGCAAGGTCGGCGCCGGGCTGGTCGGCGAGGTGCTGCTGCACGTGCCCGAGCGGCAGGGGACGGAGGCCTTCCTGGCGTACCTGGCCACGCCAGGCGATCCGCTGCCGACCGGTACCCAGGTGGTCGTGACGGAGTACCAGCCGCCACGCACGGTGTACGTCGCGTCACTGTTCTGAGCACTCGCCGACGGCTGTGGACCGGCCACCCCGGGACGGGCCCGGAGTGTGACGCGCGAGACTTCGACTCGCCGGGGAAATGCTCTTCCCAAGTGATCAGGACAGGCGCAGAATCTCCAGCTGCCACCGGTTTCCGCGCCATCCTGCACAACAGAGCGCAGCCACGGACACCGGTGTGCCCTGAAGGGGGAATCAGACGATGCTCATCGGCATCGCAGGAGCCGTCGTGGGCGCCGTTGTCGCCGCGATCGTTCTTTTCAAATCCATGTGGCGGGTCGCCGAACCCGACGAGGCCCTGGTCATCTCCGGCTCCAAGCACCGCACCGAAGGTGTCGGCGAGGGGCTCGGCTTCCGGATCGTCACCGGGCGGGGGACGCTCGTCACACCCGGTCTGCAGGTGGTCCGCCGGCTCTCGCTCGACCTCAACGAGGCCGACCTCGACGTCGAGTGCGTGACGTCGCAGGGAATTCCGGTGCACGTCAAGGGAGTCGTCATCTTCAAGGTGGGCGACGACATGGTGTCGATCGCCAATGCCGCCCGCCGCTTCCTCGGCCAGCAGCAGATGATGGGCCCGCGCGTGCACAACGTGTTCGCCGGTCATCTCCGGTCCATCGTCGGCGGGTTGACGGTCGAGGACATGATCCGCGACCGCGAGCGGCTGACCGGTGAGACCCGGGCCGCGTCGGGCAGCGAGATGGAGAAGCTCGGGCTGATCATCGACTCGCTGCAGATCCAGGAGATCCTGGACCCGACCGGCTACATCAAGAACCTCGCCGCCCCGCACGCCGCCGCCGTCCAGCGGGACGCCCGTATCGCGGCCGCCGAGGCAGACCGGCTCGCCACCGAGGCGGAGCAGGAGTCGTACGCCCGCAAGGCCCAGGCGACCCGTAACTCCGGTATCCAGCAGGCCGGTTACCAGGCCGAGATGGAGACCGCGACGGCCCACGCGTTGCAGGCGGGGCCGCTGGCCCAGGCCGCCGCCCGGCAGGAGGTCGTGGTCCAGGAGACCAAGGTCGCCGAGCTGGAGGCGCACCGCAAGGAGCAGCAGCTCCAGGTCGACGTCCGCAAGCCGGCCGACGCCCGCGCGTACGAGACCCGCACCAAGGCCGAGGCCGACCGTGACGCCCGGATCTCGGCGGCGGAGGCCCAGGCCCGGGAGACCGAGCTCAAGGCGATCGCCGAGGCGAACCGGGTCAAGATCGCGGCGGCCGCCGAGGCCGAGTCCACCCGGGCTCGTGGCCTGGCCAGCGCGGAGGCCACCAAGGCCACCGGTCTGGCGGAGGCCGCGTCGGCCGAGGCCAAGGGTCTGGCGGCGGCCGAGGCGGCCCGTGCGCTGGGTCTGGCCGAGGCCGAGGCGATCAAGGCCCGGGCGGCGGCGCTGGCCGAGAACCAGGAGGCCGTGGTCGCGCAGCAACTCGCCGAGAACTGGCCGGAGATCGTCCGCGCCGGTGCCGAGGCGTTCGGCAACGTCGAGCACATGGTGCTGCTGAACGGCGCCGAGGGGATGGGCGAGATGTTCGCCAAGGCCCTCACCATGGGCGGTACCGGCCTCGGCCTGGCCCGCCAGCTGCTGAGCTCGATGAACGGTGCCACCGACCCGGCGGCACCGGAGGCGGCCCCGGCCGCGCCTGCCGCAGCGGCGCGACCGGTCAGCCAGGCGATCCCCGTCCAGCAGGACGGCGTCTGACCCCGCCCGCACACCCGCACGGCAGCGCCCGCCCACCTCGACGGTGGGCGGGCGCTGCCGCGAGGCGAACCGCCGCCGGGTCAGGCGGACTTGCTCTCCGCGATGACCAGCCGGGCCAGCCGCGAGGCGAAGACGTTGCCGACCGAGACGGCGAACCCGGTCGCGCCGAGCAGGAAGACGGTGCCCATCCAGACCATGCTCTCCAGCGGCAGCGTGTAGGCGCCGACCACCTTGGCCGCGCACTCGGCGAGCAGGGCGAAGCCCCAGACCACGGTGAAGCTGCGCTCCAGCCGCCGGAAGGCAGCCGAGCTCGCGGCCAGCCTGTCCCAGGCGGCGCTGCGGGCGGCGTCACCCTTGACGACGAACGGGCGCATCGCGGCGGTCATCATCGGGCGGCCCGCGACGGCCGACGCCAGCATGGCGAGCCCGATCACGCTGCTGACCACCCCGTCCTTGGCGATCATCAGGCGCGGGTCCCCGGAGACCGTCGAGAGCGCGATCCCCAGCAGGTTGACCACCAGCATCAGCGTCGCCAGCCCGTTCAGCGACCGGTCCCGGAGCAGCTGGTGCGCGGCCCGGACCGCCGGGACGACGCTGCTGACCACCAGCGAACCGACCAGGCTCAGCCCGAACACCGAGTGGGCGGTGTAGTAGGCGAGCAACGGCAACGCGACATCGACGGCGACCGGGCGGAGCGCGGCAGCCATCCCGTGGTCGCCGGTCTCGACTGCCGCACTGCGGGTGATGACTGCCATGGTCCGCTCCTTGGGGTGCCGGTCGTTCGGTGTGTCCCCAGAATCCCGCGCGGAGCGGGTCGGGCAGCAGTGCCCGGCGTACGGAAAGCCGCATGACAGATGTCATCCCCGGCCCGAGCCGAAGCGCATCCCGTCGCGTCGGGCCGCTTCGCGTGGGCCTGGGACACGGCCGAGCCCCCCGCTCCCGGATGTCGGGGAGCAGGGGGCTCGTACGGGTCTCGACCCGATGCGGCTCGGCCTTCGCCGAGCGTCAGCTCTTCGATGCCTTCTTCACCAGGATGATCACTGCGGCGGCGATACCGACCAGCACCAGACCGTTGACCACCAGCCCGATCAGCGAGCTCACCACGCCGAGCACGATCCAGAGCATCTTCCAGGCGACCACAACGACGATGATCGGGACGACGATGTTGCGCACCCACGAGGGCAGCGACTTCCAGAGCTCAGCCATGTCGGTTCCTTCTCTCCCCTCGGGCTTGCGTCGGCTTGTCCGCCGCGTCCCGTCCGCTTTCGATACTTCGATCGTACGGGCGTCTTTCCTGGTAAACGAGGGTTCCAGCCCCCGAGAGAACCCGGAGATCACCCCTAGGCCGCACCCCGGGGATCCCCCTGTCCCGGCCCCTGCCCCGGCCCTGCCGAGCGCACCGGACCGGACCCGCCAGGTCAGACCGGCCAGGTCTCGCCGCGCCAGGCCGCGTCCCAGAACATCCACTCGTACCGCGACGTGGTGCTGAAGTGCTCGACCATCCGACGGCGCTCGGCCGGCGAGATCTCCTCGCCGAGCCGGTCGGTGAGGGCCAGCACCCGGCGCACCACGGACTGGAACGCCTCGTCGCCGTAGGTGGAGATCCACTGCGCGTAGAGCGGGTCGGGGGAGGACTTGGCGAGCAGCTGCTCACCGACCCGGGCGTAGATCCAGTAACAGGGCAGCACGGCGGCGACCGCCTCCGCGAAGGAACCGCCGTACGCGGTGGCGAGCAGGTAGCTGGTGTAGGCGCGGGTGGTGGGCAGCACCGGCTCGGCGGCCGCCTCCGCCGCCGTCCGGCCGAACGCCGACATGAACTCGGCGTGCATGCCCTGCTCGGCTGCCAGCGCGCCGATCGCGTCGTCGGCGAAGGCCCGGACGTCCTGCTCGTCCGGTGCCTTGGCCGCGCAGACGGCGAGCGCCCGGGCGTACTCGCGCAGGTAGTGCGAGTCCTGGACCACGAAGTGCCGGAAGGCCTCGCGCGGCAGGGTGCCGTCGGTCAGGCCGCCGAGGAAGGGGTGGGCGAGGATCTCGGCGTAGACCGGCGCGATGGCCGCCCAGAGCTCCTCGGTGAGCGACGCGGGCGCGGGCGACGTGGGCGCGGGCGACGTGGACGCGGGCACGGGCGAGGCGGGCACAGGTGCGGACCCGGGTGTGTCGGCGGATGCGGATGCGGGCGTGGAAGTGGGAACGGACACGGGTGGTGACTCCCTCCCTGTCCCGGGCAGGGTCTCCCCGTGCCACGGCCAGGTTCTGGCGGTCGGCGCAGCGTGTGTCAGCGCCCTCTCAGCCCGCTGCTCCGGGCTCCCGCGGCGTGTGATCGGTGACGACGGGTGACGTACGCCGCCGACCCTACCCGGGCGGCCGGCCCGGCCCTGAAACAGGTGAGCCCCCGGACACGTGAGCCTGCCGGACAGGTGAGCCTCCCGGACAGGTGAGCCTCCCGCAGGCCGGTCGGCTCCACCCGGGGGCCCGACCGCCGCCGGTCAGTCCTCCGGCGGGGAGAACACGACCAGCACCCGCAGTTCCTCGGTGATGTGGTGGAAGCGGTGCGGTACTCCGGCGGGTACGTAGACCACGCTGCCCCGGCCGACGGTGGTGGTCTCGTCCCCGACGGTCAGCTCGGCGCGGCCGCTGATGACCTGGTAGATCTCGTCCTGGGCGTGCGGCGACTGGGTGTCGGTGTCGCCCGGCGAGAGCGCGTACAGGCCGGCCGACATGTTCCGCTCCTTCAGGAAGCGGAGGTAGGCACCCTGGTTGGCCGCGCGCTCCGCGTCCAGTCGGTCCAGTCGGAAGACCTTCATCGCCGCCGCCCCTCCTCGTCGGTCGGTGTCGACCGGTGTCGATCGGTCGGTGTCGACCGGCGTCGACCGGTCGCAGCGACATTGAACAACACGTGCGGGCCGGGAACTTCCCCCGGGCTCGCCGGGCTGCAACGATCTCCGATATGAAGAGTTTCGTGGTCAAGACCCTCATCAACGCCGCCGCGATCTGGGTGGCCGCCTGGATCGTCAACGGGATCACGCTCACAGGTGGCGACTGGCAGCACAAGACGATCACCGTGGTCGCGGTCGCGCTGATCTTCGGCGTGGTGAACTGGCTGATCAAGCCGCTGGTGAAGCTGCTCTCCCTGCCGCTGTTCATCCTGACGCTCGGACTGATCACCTTCGTGATCAACGCGCTGATGCTCTGGCTGACTTCGTGGGCCTCCGACAAGCTCAAGCTGGACTTCCACGTCGCGGGCTTCTGGTCGGCGCTGCTCGGCGCGCTGATCATCAGCCTGGTGTCCTGGGGCCTCAACCTGGCCTTCGGGGACGACGACTGACCGGCAGCAGGCCGGAGCCGGCGGAAGGAGTGCGGGTGGGGCCTCCCGGTCATCGGCCGGTAGACCCCACCCGCACCCCTTCCGCCTGCCGCGTGCCGACGGCCCGCTCAGCCGGCGTTCTCACAGCCCCGGCTGAGGATGTCGGCCAGCTGGGCGTCGAGTTCGCCGCTGACGATCTCCTGTCCCATCGGCACCAGCCGGTCCGTCCTGGCCAGGAAGGCGATCAGCGGCGGGGCCGGGGCGCGCAGCACGGCGCCTCCCTCGGGGGAGCAGAGCCGGATGCGCACGTCGGAGAGCTCGCCGCCGACGGGGTGGATCCGCACGTCGCCCTCACCGGCGGGGTTGCTGATGCCGTCGAGCAGCAGCTCGCGGGCGAAGACCCAGGCCACCGGGGTGTCGCCGGGCAGGTGGAAGGTGCAGCGGACCGCATAGGGGTCGAGGGGGTCGTACTCCAGATCGACCACGATGCGGAGGGAGAGCTCGTTCGAGACCTCGAAGTGCATGACCACGTGGCCCTGGACTGTGCTGTGCATGCGCCGGTACCTCTCGTTCTGGAGCGACGCCCCTCGCAGGGCCCCGCTCCGCCACGGCGGGCAGCCGGTCGGACCGGTCCGACCGGCGGGGACACGGGCAATTGGAGTAGTGCGCTCCGCTTTGCCCAAGTGGCGCTCATTGCAGCACAGGGCAAGCGGGCCCGCAATCATTAACGCTCGAACGACCCGTAAATCACCTTGGATTTAATGGCAGTAATCCGTCAAACCCATGCGTCTGCCGATAATTCGAGCACATTTTCTTCACATCGAAGATCCACAAGGTTGATGCCCGTCGCGGGCGAACGACACCCGCAGCGCACCCCGAATCATCCGTTCGGCGCAGCCGGACGCCCTCCGAGCGGGTCCGGACGCCCTCCGAGCGGGCCTGTTCGGGTTTCGGCGGCACCGTGACGGGGGGAGAATCCCGCACAACGCCCGTGCCCCGGAGGTGGCCATGGCCGGACCGGTCCGCCCAGTCGTCAAGCGCACCGCCCGGGCGATCCTGCTGGAACTGGACCCGGACGACCCGCACGCCCCGGCCGACATCGTGCTGATCAAGCGCACCCGGCCGGGCTCGCAGCCGTACTGGATCACACCCGGCGGCGGGGTCGAGCGCGAGGACCGGACGGTGGTGGAGGCCCTGCACCGCGAGGTGGACGAGGAGCTCGGCGGCAAGGTCGAGGACGTGGTGCCCGCCTTCGTCGACACCGTCGCCCACTCGCACCACGAGGACGGCACGCTCGCCCACCCGCACGGAGTGAAGGTGCAGCACTTCTTCGTCTGTCGGCTCGCCTCGATGGACCCGGCGCTCCGGCACGGACCCGAGGTCGACGAGCCGCAGGGCGAGTACGAGATCGTCCGGCTGCCCTTCACCCGCGAGGGCGTCACCTCGGTCAACGTCGTACCGCCGCGCCTGCGCGCATACCTCGCCGCCAACATCGAGGGCATCCGGGCCATGCTCGCCCCCGACCTCGCCTGAGCCCCTCCGGCCCGAGCCCTTCCAGCCCGAGCCTCTCCGGCCCGAGCCCCGTCGGGTCCGAGCTCCGTCGGCCGGGGCCGCCCGGGGGCGGGTGGAACCGCGCGCCGGGCCGCCGGGGCGGCTACCCGGCCGCGAGGTCATGGTGGATGTCCGTGTCCGCCATCCCCGACCGCAGCAGTGCGGCACAGGCGCGCCGCACCATCGCGGCGGGGCCGCTGAGGTAAGCGGCCCGGCCGGCCCAGGGGCCGTACGACCCGATCAGATCGGGCAGGTCCCCGGGCAGCGCCTCGGCCGTGGCGACCCGCTCGTCCGAGACCACCGCCCGGACCGACAGCCAGGGGTTGCGCCCGGCGAGCCTGCGCAGGGTCTCCAACTCGTACAGCTCGCCGTGCCGCCGGGCGCCGTAGAACACCTCGACCGAGCGGCCCGCCGGGCCGTACGCGGCGATCTCCTCGACCAGTGCGCTGATCGGCGCGATGCCCGTGCCGCCGCCGAGGCAGACCAGGTCGGTACCGCTGCCGTGGTCCACCACCATCGCGCCGGCGGGCGGGCCGAGCCGCAGGACGTCGCCGGGGGCGGCCCGGCGGACGAGTGCGTTGCTCACCCAGCCGGCCTGCACCGCCTTGACGTGGAAGGTGAGCAGCCCGTCCGGCCGGGGCGCGGTGGCGAACGAGAAGTGCCGCCAGACCCGGGGCCACCAGGGCGTTTCCAGCGTGGTGTACTGCCCGGCGCGGTACGGGTACGCCTGGTCGGGCCGGACGGTCACCACCGCGATGTCGGGTGTGCGCTGCCGGTGCTCGACCACCTCGGCCTGCCACCAGGGCGGCGAGGTCTTCGCGGCACCCTCGGCCGCCTCGATCATGATCTTCGAGATCAGTCCGTACGCCCGGCGCCAGGCCAGTTCGGTCGCGCTGTCCCAGCGGTTTCCGCAGAAACGTTCCAGCGCGGCGATCAGACACTCCCCCACCGGGCCGTAATGGCCGGTCAGCGTCCCGTACTTGCGGTGCCCACGGCCCAGCCCGGTCAGGTACTCGGTCAGTCCCACCAGGTCGTCCGCGTTCCGGCCGGCCATCAGCAGGGCCCGGAAGAGCCGGTCCCGCTGGACGTCCATGGCCGCCGGGAAGAGCGCCCGGACCTCGGGGTGGTGCAGGAAGATCAGCGCGTAGAAGTGCGCGGTGGCCCGGTCGGCGACCGGCTCCACCACCGCCAGGCTGGCCCGGATCAACTGGATGTCGGCCGGTGTGGGCGCCTGCCCGGCGGCCGCCCGCGGATCCGGGGCCGGCTCGGGGCCGGCCGGGGGCGCGGCGTTGCCGTCGAGGGCGTCCAGCGCCCAGGCCCGGCTCCAGTGATCGCCCGGACCGGCCCAGTTGAGCCCCGGCGCCCGGGTGAACATCGGCTGGATCGCCGGACCCGGGGTCGGGGCGGTGGCGGGCTCCGGCCTGCTGGGGGCGGGCGGGTCAGGGGTGTACGGCTCGGGGGTGTACTGCTCGGGGGTATGCGGCGCGGGGTTGTACTGCGCTGGGGTGTACGACGCGGGCGCCGGGACCGTCGGGGGGAAGGCCGGGCGAGCCGGGATCACCAGCTCCGCCACCACCACCTCCGGCACGGACAGAGCCGACCCGGGCGCGGCAGGCACGGGCCCGGACACGTCCGGCACCGGCAGTCCAGGCACCGGACCCTCGGCCACGGGCATCCCCGGAACTGCGGCGACCGCCACCGATCCGTTCCCCGTCCGCACCCTCAACGGGACTGGCTTCACCATGACTTGACGAGTGCCCAAGAGAATCGCTTCGCTTCCGGTCGTCCTGGCTTGTCTCTGCTTGACGCCTTCGGAAGCCTGACACGCCCAAACAGCTGATCCGACAAATCCTGCGAAGCCCTGACGCCCGCCCCGGACACGCGCTACGCTCGCCCGCAACCCATGGCCGCCCTGCCCCGCGAAGCACGGAGCAGGGCGGCCGAGTACCGCTGGTTACAACTGGTTACAGCTGCCGCAGCAGCATTCCGGGCTGCTCGACGCAGTCCGCGACGAAGCGCAGGAACCCTCCCGCCGTGCCGCCGTCACAGACCCGGTGGTCGAAGGTGAAGGACAGCTGGGTCACCTGCCGCACCGCCAACTGCCCCTCGTGCACCCACGGTTTGGCGACGATCCGGCCGACCCCGAGCATGGCCGCCTCGGGGTGGTTCAGGATCGGGGTCGACCCGTCGACCCCGAAGACACCGTAGTTGTTGAGCGTGAAGGTGCCGCCGGTCAGCTCGGCCGGCGTGAGCCGGCCCTCCCGGGCCGTCTCCGTCAACCTGGCCAGTTCGGCGCCCAGTTGCTCCGTCCCCAGCAGGTGCGCGTCCCGCACCACCGGCACGACCAGCCCACGGTCGCTCTGCGCCGCGAAGCCGAGGTTCACCGCGGCGTGCCGCCGGATGCCCGAACCGTCGCTCTCCACACTGGAGTTGAGCTCCGGGAAGCGGTCCAGCGCGGCCGTGCAGATCCGGGCCAGCAGTGCCAGCACGGACACCTTCGGCCCGGCCGTGCGGTTCAACTGCGCTCGCAGCTCCATCAGTCCGGTCGCATCGGCGTCCACCCAGCAGGTCGCGGCCGGGATCTCCTGATGGCTGCGGGTGAGCTTCTCGGCGATCGTCCGCCGCAGCCCGCGCAGCGGCACCACCTCGTCGGCGGCCGAGCCGGCAGCGGCGACCGCGGCCTTGACCGGAGCCACGGCCGGACGAGCTGCCGCAGCCACCGCCCGCTCCACGTCCGCCCGCAGGATGAGCCCGTCCGGCCCGCTCCCGGTGAGCGCCGCCAGGTCGATCCCGTGCTCGCGCGCCGACCGCCGCACCAGCGGCGAGATCACCGGCACGACCACCGGAACGGCCACCACCGGCGCGGCCACCGCAGGCGCCGTCGGCGCGGCCTCCACCCGTGCGGCCACCGCGGGCGCGACCGGGCCCGGCACGCCGACCGCAGCGGCACCGGTCCGCACCCGGGCCCGCCGGGCGCCCTTCGGCCCGTCCGCGACCCCGTACCCGACCAGCGGGCGTTCGACCGCGGGCTCGGCCTGCACGGCATCCGACGATCCGGCCGGCGGCGAGACGGCGACCGTCACCAGCGGAGCGCCGACCGGCACCTCCTCCCCCACCGCGCCGAACAGCGCGGTGACCACGCCGCCGTAGGGGCAGGGCACCTCGACGACCGCCTTGGCCGTCTCCACCTCGACCACCGCCTGGTCGACGGCGATCACGTCGCCCACCTCGACCATCCAGCGCACGACTTCCGCCCCGGTGAGCCCCTCACCGAGATCGGGCAGCTTGAACTCGCGTACCACCGGCATCATCGTCACTCCTCCCACTGAAGCCGGGACACGGCGTCCAGGATCCGGTCCACCCCGGGGAGGTGGTGGTGCTCCAGCATCGGCGGCGGGTACGGGATGTCGAACCCGGTCACCCGCAGCACCGGAGCCGCCAGGTGGTGGAAGCAGCGCTCGGTGACCCGGGCGGCGATCTCCGCGCCGACCCCGCCGAAGCCGGTCGACTCGTGCACGACGACCGCCCGGCCGAGCGAGCGGACCACCTCGCAGACCGTCTCGTCGTCGAACGGCACCAGCGTCCGCAGGTCCAGGACCGCCAGGTCCCAGCCCTCCGCCTTCGCGGCCTCGGCCGCCTCCAGGCAGACCGGCAGCGAAGGACCGTACGTGATCAGCACGGCCGAACGCCCGGTGCGGCGCAGCGCCGCCTTGCCGATCGGCTCGACCGGCGCGGCCGGGTCCCACTCCGCCTTGCCCCAGTAGAGCCGCTTGGGCTCCAGGAAGATCACCGGGTCGTCGGAGGCGATCGAGGAGCGCAGCAGCCCGTACGCGTCGGCGACGGTGGCGGGGGTCACGACGTGCAGGCCGGGCGTCTGGGTGTAGTACGCCTCGGAGGAGTCGCTGTGGTGCTCGACGCCGCCGATGCCGCCGCCGTACGGGATCCGGATGGTGATCGGCAGCGGCATCGCGCCCGCCGTGCGGTTGCGCATCTTGGCGACGTGCGAGACGAGCTGCTCCATCGCCGGGTAGGCGAAGGCGTCGAACTGCATCTCCACCACGGGCCGCAGCCCGTACATCGCCATGCCGATCGCGGTGCCGAGGATGCCGGCCTCGGCGAGCGGGGTGTCCAGGCAGCGGTCGGCGCCGAACTCCTCGGTCAGACCGTCGGTGATCCGGAAGACCCCGCCGAGCGGGCCGACGTCCTCGCCGAGCACGTGCACGGTCGGGTCCGCCCGCATGGCGTCCCGGAGACCGGCGTTGAGGGCCTGCGCCATGGTGGAGGTGCGGGTCTGTACTGCTGTGCTCATCGGTCGTGCACCTCGGACTCCGAAGCGGCTTCGGCGGCCAGCTCGGCCGCCAACTGGGCTGCCTGCTCGCGCAGTTGGGGGGTTTGCTCGGCGTAGACGTGGGCGAACAGCGCCTGCGGGTCGAGCCGGGGTTCGGCGTGGAACTCGGCGCGCATCCGGGCGGCGAGCGCCTCGGCCTCGTCGGCGGACTCCTGGACGAGCTGGTCGTCGAGGACCCCGGCGGCGCGCAGGCCGCGCTCCATCAGCAGGATCGGGTCGTGCTCGCGCCAGGCCGTCACCTCGGCGTCCTCGCGGTAGCGGGTGGCGTCGTCGGCGTTGGTGTGCGCCTCGATCCGGTAGGTGAGCGCCTCGATCAGCGTCGGACCGCCGCCGGAGCGGGCGTGCTCGATCGCCTCGCTGAGCACCGCGTGCATCGCGGCGGCGTCGTTGCCGTCCACCAGCCGGCCGGGCATGCCGTAGCCGACGGCCTTGTGGGCCAGGCTGGGCGCGGCGGACTGCCGGGTGAGCGGGACGGAGATCGCGTAGCCGTTGTTCTGCACCAGGAAGACCACCGGGGCCTGGAGCACCGCGGCGAAGTTGAGCGCCTCGTGGAAGTCGCCCTCGCTGGTGCCGCCGTCGCCGAGCATCGCGAGCGCCACCACGGGCTCGCCGCGCAGCCGGGCGGCGTGCGCCAGGCCGACGGCGTGCGGGGCCTGGGTGGCGAGCGGGGTGCAGAGCGGGGCGGTGCGGGCCGCGCGCGGGTCGTAGCCGGTGTGGGCGTTGCCGCGCAGCAGGGTGAGCGCCTCCAGCGGGTCGACACCGCGGGAGACCACGGCGAGGGTGTCGCGGTAGCTGGGGAAGAGCCAGTCGTCCGGGCGGAGCGCGAGCGCGGCGGCGACCTGGCAGGCCTCCTGGCCGGTGGAGGCCGGGTAGACGGCGAGCCGGCCCTGCTTGGTCAGCACGGTGGCCTGCTGGTTGTAGCGGCGGCCGACCACCAGCCGGCGGTAGAGCTCGCGGAGCAGCAGCGGATCGGCCTTGTCCAGCGCGGGCGTGCCGAGCACCCGGACGGGGGCGGTGTCGGGCAGCAGCGGCGCAGGGTCGCTGCGGGGGCCGGTCGCACCGGGCAGCCACCCGGGGACGGGAGTCAGGTGTCTGTGATCGAGAACGGTCATCTCGGGCACCTCCAGAGGGTGGGGGAGGGGTGCAGTGGGGCACGGGGGATGCCTTGGTGCACGAGGGGTGCCAGTGCTCGTCGCCAGGCCGTTCCTCCCTACCGATTGTTCGGTCGTCTGGTCATTCTGGCCACAGCTGCGGCAAGGTGGTGGACATTCGGTCCGATCGGCGGTCGACTTGTTGCAGCACGTCCATCTCGGGAGGGTGGGGGACCATGTCGGCTGAACAGATGTCCAGGTCGGAGCGCGCGGACCGGCTCGACCGGGTCGACCGTGCGATCCTTCGACTGCTCCAGCAGGACGGCCGGGCGTCGATACGCTCGGTCGCCGAACGCGTACACGTGTCCCGGGCGAACGCTTACGCCCGGATCTCCAGGATGGTCGAGGACGGCGTGATCCGCGGCTTCACCGCCCGGGTGGACCACGAACGGGCGGGGCAGGGCGCCACCGCGTACATCACGCTCAAGATCGTGCAGAACTCCTGGCGGACGGTCCGCGAGCAGCTGCTCGGCCTGCCCGGGGTGGCCCACATCGCACTGGTCGGCGGCGAGTTCGACGTCCTGCTGCTGGTCCACACCCCCGACAACCACGCCCTGCGGGAGCTGGTGCTCGGCCGGATCCAGTCGATCCCGGACGTCCTGGCCACCCAGACCCTGCTGGTCTTCGAGGAGACCGACCAGGTCCCCCCGGTCTGACCTCCCCCACGCGCGCGACCGAAGGCCGGGGGAGAGCCGCGCGAAGCGGAAGGAACCGGCCCCGAGCCACTCAGCTCACCCGGACTCGCACTGCCCAGGGGCACGGGCCGCCGCGCCTACCTCGCGCGGAGCCCGTCGAAGGCGAGGTGGACGACCGCCTCGGCGACGCCGTCGGCGGCCTTGGCACCGGGCCGGTACCACTCCACCACCGAGTTGATCATGCCGAACAGCAGCCGGGTCGCCAGCCGGGGCTCGACGTCCGACCGCAGCTCGCCCGCCGCCACCGCGGCCCGGACCAGCTCGGCCACCTGGTGGTCGAAGTCGCGTCGGCGCTCCAGCGCCCACAGCTCGGTGGTGGTGTTGCCCCGCACCCGGAGCAGCAGCGTCACGTACGGCAGCTCCGCGAGCAGCACCTCGGTGGTCCGCAGGACGACGTGCTCCAGACGGTCCACCGGCGGGCCGGTGACGGCGGCGGGCTCCTCCAGGATGCCGAAGAGCGAGTCCAGCGCCCGCCCGACGGCGAGCCGGAGCAGCTCCTCCTTGCCCCGCACGTGGTGGTAGATCGAGGACTTCGAGATACCGGCCGCCCGCGAGAGGTCCTCCATCGAGGTGCCGTCGTACCCGCGCTCGTTGAAGACCTCCACCGTCACGGCAAGCAGGGACTCGACGGTGTACGCGGTGCGGGTGTTGTTCTCGGCCATACGAACGAGTATCCCCGGCCCGCCGACAGTTCGTCAGCCGGGGCGGCCGGAGCACGGCTGGAGTACGACCGGATCGCGGCCGGATCGCGGCCGGCCTGCGGGCTCAGGCCGGGGTCCGCCTGCCCACGGCCCGGGGCGAGGCCAGCCGGACCGCGAGCTCGTCCACCGGATCCGCCGCGCCCACCGGACCCGCCGGGTCCGCCGAGTCGTAGCCGACGAAGTAGGTGGGGCGGCGCTGCACGGCGGTGTATATCCGCCCGATGTACTCGCCGAGCAGGCCGACGCAGATCAGCTGGACGGCGCCGATGAACAGCACCCCGACGAACAGCGAGGTCCAGCCCGGCACGGTCTTGCCCGCGACGTACGCGACCACCGTGAAGACCAGCAGCCCCAGGCACGCGAAGAAGCTGGTGACCCCGAGCCAGGTGGCCAGCCGCAGCGGGGCCGCCGAGAACCCGGTGACGCTGTCCACGGCGAGCCTGATCATCTTGCTCAGCGGGTACTTGGTCTCACCGGCGACCCGCTCGTCGCGCTGGTAGTGCACCTCGCCGCTCGGGAAGCCCAGCCAGGGCACCAGCAGGCGGTAGACCTGCTGCTGGTCCGGCAGCGACTTGATCGCCTCGACGGCCTCCCGGCTGAGCAGCCGGAAGTCCCCGGCCTGGGCGGGCATCTGCTTCCCGGCCAGCCGCCGCATCATCCAGTAGTAGACGCCGGCGGTGCGGCGTTTGAACCCGGAGTCGGTGCTGCGGTCGTTGCGCACGCCGTAGACGATGTCGAGGTCCCGTTCCAGCGCGAGGGCCAGCATCTCCGGGATCTTCTCGGGCGGGTCCTGGAGATCCGCGTCGATGCTCGCCACGTAGGCGCCGACGGCCCGGTGCAGACCCGCCGTGAGGGCGGCCTGGTGCCCCGAGTTCCGGCGCAGCCGGACCACCCGCAGCTCCGGCCAGACGTGCCGGAGGTCGCCGAGCAGCTCGGCGGTCTTGTCGGCGCTGCCGTCGTCGACGGCGAGCACCTCATACGGGGCACCGATACCGTCCAGCACCGGGCGGAGTCGGGCGACCAGAGCTGGAAGGGCTTCCTCTTCGTTGTACATCGGGATGACCACGGAGAGTGCGGTCTCGGTACGTTCGGAAGTCATAAGGTCTTCCCCGCCCCAAGCGACGTCAATAGGCTGGTCGGATTTTACCCGTGTCACCTTAATTCGATATGAGACCACTCGACCGCTCGATGGAGGGGACGAAGGGCCGGCCCGAGTTCCGGCCCGAGTTCTGATCCGTGCCCCCACCCGGGTCCGCTCCGGGGCCGGATCGCCTAGGCTCGGGTCGGTACGGGTCCTTGACGGCCAGAGAATCAGTAACGGGCGGGGAATCGGATCCCATGAGCACGATATCCAGTCGTCCGGCGGATGAGCGATCACTCCCCGACGGCAGCCCCGCCGATGAGCCGGACGGCGGACCCGGCGGCGGTCGTCTCGCCACGCCGGACGGCGGCCAGGTCAGCGGGCTCGACGAGCACGTCAGCGGACAGCCCGGCGGGCAGGCCGACGAGCAGATCGGCCGGCAGGACGACGGGCCGGACGGCCCCCGGGAAAGGGCGTACCGCGCGGCCCGGCACTTCGGGCCGGCCCTGACGGTCTTCGGTCTGGCCAAACTGCTCGGCTTCGTCTCGTTCCTGTATTTGCTGAACGCCGGTGGCGACTTCCGCACCAAGGACCCCCGGTTCGGCGGTGGGGCCACCGTCTGGGACGTCCTGCAGAGCTGGGACGGCTGGTGGTACCAGAACGTCGCGGCCAACGGTTACCACCCGCAGCTGGTGGCGCTGGCCCCCGGGCAGTTGATGACGCTGGACCAGAACTCGGCCGCCTTCTTCCCGCTCTACCCCGGGCTGATGCGGCTGGTCTCCGACTGCACCGGCCTCGGCCTGTACGGCGCCGGAATGCTGGTCTCGGTGGTCTCCTCGTTCGTCGCCGCGGCCGGCATCTTCGCCGTCACCGCCAAGCTGACCGACCGCCGGACAGGCATCATCGCGGCGGCCGTCTGGGCCGTCTTCCCGGGCTCCGGCGCCGAGTGGGCGGTGTACTCGGACTCGCTGTTCGTCGCCCTCGCCGCCTGGGCCTGCTACGCCGTGCTGACCCGCCGCTGGCTGGAGGCGGGGGTGATCACCCTGGTGGCCGGGCTGAACCGCCCGACCGCGACCGCCCTGATCGCCGCACTCGGCGTGGCCGGCCTGATCTCCCTGTACCGCCGCGAGGACGGCATCGCCCGTCCGCTGACGGCGATGCTCATCTCGCCGCTGGGCCTGTTCGGCTACGTCCTGTGGGTCGGCTGGCGGATGGGAGATCTTTCCGGCTACTTCACCCTGCAACGCGGCGCCTGGATACATTACTTCGACTACGGACAGCACACCGGGGACGTGCTGCGCGGGGTCCTGTTCGGTCACACCGACTACCTGTTCACCTACCCGACCGAGGACCTGATCGCCTTCCTGCTGGTACTCGCCGTGCCGGTGCTGCTCTTCCTGCTCCTGCGACTGCGGACACCCGCGTTCCTGATCGTGTACACCCTGGTGACCGTCGTCATGGTCCTCGGCAGCCAGCAGATCTTCGGCAACACCTCGCGCTACCTGCTGCCGGCCTTCCCGCTGTTCGTCCCGCTCGCGCTGGCCCTGCGCCGGGTCAGCCTGTCCTCGCTGGTCATGATCTTCGGCGTGGCCGCCGCCGCCTCCGGCTGGTACGCCGGGTACGTCATCTTCGAACTGGGCGTGCCGTAAAGACTCACCGGAATTTCACCGCACGGGCGCCGTCAGCGCATTCGCCGACGGCGCCCGTGCGCATTCCGCCCCGCCCTCCGGAGCACCTCCTGCGCCATCCCCGTCCGGCACCGCGCCGCAGCGTCCGGCGGAGCTCCGCCGCCACCCCGCAGCGTCCGGCGGAGCCCCAACGCCACCCCACGCCGCCACCCCACGGCGCCGCGCCGCGCCCGGTGGCCGGGGCTCCACCCGAGCGGACCCACCCGGGGGGCTTGCCCCGACCGATCGTTCGGTTACGCTGAGAGGCGTCCCGTCCGCCCCTCAGAGGAGCGCACCATGACTGCCGCGGCCGACCACCCCTTCGTCGCCGACCTGATCGACCGTCACCAGGAGACGCTGACGCGCGCCCTCGCCGCGAGCGCCTCCCGCGACTACTGGTCGCCGTACCCCGAGTTCCCGAAGGCCTACGGCGAGACCGCACTGGAGGACGGCAAGGCCGCCTTCGAGTCGGTACTCGGCCTGCCGTTCGTGATCGAGGGCCAGCCCACCGACGGGGAGCCGGTCAGCGGCGAGTCCTCGCCGTACGGGATCGAGATGGGCGTCAGCTACCCGCACTTCGAGCCGGACGCGCTGATCGCGGCGATGGAGACGGCCCGTCCCGGCTGGGCCTCGGCGACCCCCGCCGCCCGCGCGGCGGTCTGCCTGGAGATCCTGGCCCGGATCAACGCCCGGTCGAACGAGTTCGCGCACGCGGTGATGCACACCACCGGCCAGGCGTACGGGATGGCCTTCCAGGCCGGTGGCCCGCACGCCCAGGACCGTGGTCTGGAGGCGGTGGCGTACGCCTACGCCGAGCAGACCAGGCTGCCGCAGAAGGCGAGTTGGACCAAGCCGCAGGGCAAGCGCGACCCGCTCAGCATGGTCAAGGAGTTCACCGTCGTCCCGCGCGGCCTGGCCCTGCTGGTCGGCTGCAACACCTTCCCGACCTGGAACGGCTACCCGGGCCTGTTCGCCTCGCTGGCCACCGGCAACCCGGTCCTGGTCAAGCCGCACCCGCGCGCCACCCTCCCGCTCGCGCTGACCGTCCAGGTCGCCCGCGAGGTGCTCGCCGAGGCCGGCTTCGACCCGAACACGGTCTGCCTCGCCGCCGAGCACGAGGGTTCCACCATCGCCCAGGCGCTGGCCGTCCGACCCGAGATCAAGGTCATCGACTACACCGGCTCGACCGCCTTCGGCGACTGGCTGGAGACCAACGCCCGGCAGGCCCAGGTCTACACCGAGAAGGCCGCCGTCAACACGGTCCTGATCGACTCGACCGACAACTACCGCGGCATGCTGAACAACCTGGCCTTCTCGCTCTCGCTCTACAGCGGCCAGATGTGCACCACCCCGCAGAACCTGCTGATCCCCCGCACCGGCATCAGCACCGACGAGGGCGGCAAGTCCTACGACGAGGTGGTCACCGACCTCGCCGCCGCGATCGACGGCCTGCTCTCGGACGACAACCGCGCCGCCGCGATCCTCGGCGCCGTCGTCAACCCGGGCGTGCTCCAGCGCACCGTCCAGGCCTCCGGCGGTGAGTACGGCGAACTCGCACTGACCCCGCGGGTGGTGGCGTCCAAGGAGTTCCCGGCCGCGACGCTGCGCACGCCCGCGCTGATCAAGGCCGACTCGGACAAGCCGGACGAGCGGGCCACCTTCATGAACGAGTGCTTCGGGCCGGTCTACTTCGCGGTGGCGGTCGACTCCAGCGAGGCCGGCATCGAGCTGATGAGCCGTACCGTCCGCGAGCAGGGCGCCATGACGGCGTCCGGCTACACCGTGTCGGAGCAGGTCGAGTCGGCCCTGGTCGACGCCTGCCTGGACACCGGGGTCTCGCTCTCGCTCAACCTGACCGGCGGCGTCTACGCCAACCAGACGGCGGCCTTCTCCGACCTGCACGGCACCGGCGCCAACCCGTCCGCCAACTCGGCGTACTGCGACGCCGCGTTCGTCTCCAACCGGTTCCGGGTGGTCGAGGTCCGGCGCCACAGCTGATCCCGCGCCGGCCGGCGCGACCGTCCGGCGGGAACGCCCCGCGCGACCGCCCGACGTGACCGGCCGAGGCAACCCGGACCGTGGCCCCACTCCCACCCCCGTGGAGTGGGGCCACCGCCGTGTTGACCCTGCCTCAGAACTCCCGCAGCGCCCGCGATGATGGAAGGCTGGGAGCGAGCTGAGTACGGGCTCGTTCCGAACGCTGTGCCGACCGCCGGGAGATGGCAGATGTCCGAGAAGCAGCCGACCTCCGATGTCGTGATCGTCGGGGCAGGGCCCACCGGGCTCCTGCTGGCCGGTGATCTGGCGACCGCCGGGCTGCAGGTGACCGTGCTGGAGAAGCGCGCCGCCGAGTCCAACCTGACCAGGGCGTTCGCGGTGCACGCCCGGACGCTGGAGGCGCTGGACGCCCGGGGCCTGGCCGACCCGCTGATCGAGACCGGTACGACCCTGGACGCGCTGCTGCTGTTCGGCCGGGTCCGGGTGGATCTGAGCGAGCTGCCGACCCGCTTCCCGTTCGTGCTGATCACCCCGCAGTCCAACACCGAACGCCTGCTCCAGGAGCGCGCGTTGAAGGCCGGCGCGACGATCCTGCGGGGCGCCGCGCTGACCGGCCTGCGCCAGGACGCCCGGGGCGTCGACCTGGACGTCGAGGAGGCCGGCGAGAGCGTCCGGACGCACCGCGCCCGGTACGTGGTCGGCGCGGACGGCGTCCACAGCACCGTCCGCGACCTGCTCGGACTCCCCTTCCCCGGCGAGTCGGTGCTCAGCTCGGTGCTGCTCGCCGACGTCCGGCTGGAGCGCGAGCCGGCCGAGACCCTGACGGTCGGCGCCACCGAGGACGGTTTCGCCTTCCTGGCCCCGTTCGGCGACGGCTGGTACCGGGTGATCGCCTGGGACCGGTCCCGCCAACTCCCGGACAGCGCACCGGTGGTGCTCTCCGAACTGGTCGACATCACCCGGACGGTGCTCGGGGTGGACCACGGCCTGCACGACCCGCGCTGGATGTCCCGCTTCCACAGCGACGAGCGCCAGGTCCCGAACTACCGCTCCGGCCGGGTCCTGCTGGCCGGGGACGCCGCGCACTGCCACTCCCCGGCGGGCGGGCAGGGCATGAACACCGGCCTCCAGGACGCCGCCAACCTGGGCTGGAAGCTGGCAGCCGTGCTGCGCGGCTGGGCGCCTGACGCGCTGTTGGACTCGTACCAGACCGAGCGGCACCCGGTCGGCCGCGCGGCAGTGCGCAGTTCCGGCGCACTGCTCCGGCTGGTACTGGCGCACTCCGGCCCGGCCAGGGCGGCGCGGGCCGCGCTGGCCTCGGCGGCGCGGCGTGTCGGGCCGGTGGCCGCGCGCGGGGCGCGGACCGTCTCCGGGATCGGCATCTCGTACCCGGCCCCGAAGGGCGCGCACCACCTGGCCGGCCGCCGGGTGCCCGACCTGCGGCTGGCGGTGGACGAGCCCGGCGGCCCGCAGCGCCTGCACGAGGCACTGCGAGCCGGGCGGTTCGTCCTGGTCAGCGCGGACGAGCTGTCGGTGGCCCAGCCCTGGGAGGACCGCCTGGTGACGGCCGCCCCGGCCGACCCGCACGGCAAGCTCCGTGACACCGTGCTGCTGGTCCGCCCGGACGGCTACGCCGCCTGGGCGGCCGTCGACCCGAGCCGCGGGGAGCTGCGCGCGGCGCTCTCCGAGTGGCTGGGCCGGCCGTAGCGTCCTCGGGCGCCGCGTGCCCTCCCGGCGGCTCCGGGCGGGGTACGCGGCGTCCGCATTCTGTTGAGCCCGGCCGCTATTCACTGTATGAACTCCGCCCATTCTGTTGTTTGGCATTCGTTCCACATTTGACTGTTTTTTAGCAACCAATTACTCAGGCATGAGCCTATTCCTGTGAGTTCTCTGGGAGGTTCTCCCCAGCGCTCCAGATCCCGGAGCCGCCCCCCACACTCCCGGAGGACCCGTGCGACCCCGCTCGCTCGCCCTTGCCTCGGCACTCGCCGTCCTGCCCCTGACCGTGGTGTCGCTGGGCGTCACGGCCGCACAGGCCGCACCGTCCCCCAACGCCGCCACGTCCCGGGTTTCCCTGCCGAACACCGTGACCCCCGCGGTGGCCCGTTCCCAGAAGCAGGCCGCGCTCCCCGCCGCGCAGCAGCTCTCGGTCGCGGTCAGCCTGAAGCTCCGCAACACCGCCGAGCTCGACGCCTTCCTCAAGGCCGTCAGCACCCGCGGCACGGCCGAGTTCGGCCACTACCTGACCCCGGCCCAGTTCAACGCCCGCTTCGGCCCCACCCAGGCGGACGTCGAGCAGGTCCGGACCTACCTCGCCGCGCAGGGCCTGACCGTCGCCTCGGTCAGCGCCAACCGCCAGGTGGTGAACGCGCACGGCACCGCCGCGCAGATCACCAAGGCGTTCGGCGCGCAGGAGAGCACGTACGTCGACCCGCTGCACAACCGGACGTTCTTCGCCAACGACGCCGCCGCCACCGTGCCGGCCGCGCTGGCCGACGTCGTGCAGGGTGTCACCGGCCTCACCAACTACACGGTGCGCACCACCCGAATAGCGAAGCCGAACAACTCGGTCCCGCACGCCACCCCGAGCGGCTTCGGCCCGAGCCAGTACGACGGCGCCTACAACCTGAACAAGGTCGGCACCAACGGCACCGGCGTCAAGATCGCGCTCTGGGAGTTCGACGGCTACACCGCCTCGAACCTGACCACCTACGACTCGCAGTTCGGCCTCTCCGGCCCGGCCGTGAGCACCGTCTCGGTGGACGGCGCCAACTACAACTCCGCTCCCGGCCAGGGCCAGGGCGAGGTCGAGCTGGACAGCGAGATCGTCCGCGGTGTCGCCCCCAAGGCGACCCAGCTGGTCTACGAGGCCCCCAACACCGACCAGGGCGAGCTGGACATGGCCGCCCAGATCGTGTCGGACAACCAGGTCTCGGTCGTCTCGATCTCGTGGGGCTCCTGCGAGCCCGACACCACCGCCGCCTCGATGACCGCGGTGAACAACTCCTTCAAGCAGGCCGCCGCCCAGGGCATCTCGATCTTCTCCGCCTCGGGTGACGACGGCTCGCGCGACTGCACCCGCTCGACCAGCGGCGCCAACGTCAAGGCGGTCGACTTCCCGGCCTCCAGCCCGTACAACACCGGCGTCGGCGGCACCAACCTCTCGGTGAGCGGCACCTCCTACTCCTCCGAGAGCGCCTGGAGCACCGCCGGCGGCGGCGTCTCCACCCAGTTCGCGAAGCCGAGCTGGCAGACCGGCACCGGCGTGACGGGCACCATGCGCACCGTCCCGGACGTGTCCTCCAACGCCGACCCGCAGAGCGGCTTCGCGATCTACACCCAGGGCACCTCCGCCGCGGGCTGGCAGGTCTACGGCGGCACCTCCGCCGCTGCCCCGCTGTGGTCCGGCTACGCCGCCCTGTACAACCAGAAGGCCTCCGCGGCCGGTCAGGCCAACCTCGGTGAGGCCAACCCGAAGCTGTACTCGGTCGCCAACAGCGCGAGCTACAAGAACACCTTCCACGACGTGACCTCGGGCGCCAACCAGGACTTCTCCACCAAGTCCGGCTACGACCAGGTCACCGGCTGGGGCACCCCGGTCGCCGACTCGCTGGCCACCGCGCTGCTGAACAGCGGCGGCACCCAGACCGGCAACACCGTCACCGTGACGGCCCCGGCCAACCAGACCGGCGTCACCGGCACCGCCGTCAGCCTGCAGGTCAAGGGCTCGGACAGCGCCACCGGCCAGACCCTGAGCTACTCGGCCACCGGCCTGCCGGCCGGCCTGTCGATCTCCTCGACCGGCCTGATCAGCGGCACCCCGACCACCGCCGCCAGCGGCACCGTCACCGTGACCGCCACCGACACCACCGGTGCCACCGGCAGCGCGTCCTTCACCTGGACCGTCACGGCCGCCTCCACCGGCTGCACCCCGGCGCAGCTGCTCGGCAACGCCGGCTTCGAGACCGGCACCGCCGCCCCGTGGACCACCTCCTCGGGTGTGGTCGACAACTCCTCCGGTGAGGCCGCCCACTCGGGCAGCTGGAAGGCCTGGCTGAACGGCTACGGCTCGGCCCACACCGACACCGTGTCGCAGACCGTCTCCATCCCGGCCGGCTGCAAGGCCAGCCTCAGCTTCTGGCTGCACATCGACACCGCCGAGACCGGCACCACGGCCTACGACAAGCTCACCGTCCAGGCCAACTCCACCACCCTGGCGACGTACTCCAACGTCAACGCCGCCACCGGCTTCGCCCAGAAGACCGTGGACCTGTCCTCCTTCGCCGGCCAGACCGTGACCGTCAAGTTCACCGGCGTCGAGGACTCCTCGCTCCAGACCAGCTTCGTCATCGACGACACCGCGCTCAACGTCTCCTGACACAGCTGCTGAAACACAGTCCCTGATGCACAGTCAGTGACGATGCCGGTACGGGCTCGGTGCCCGTACCGGCATCAGTGTTTCCACCTTGTTTCAATCTCGTTCGATGATCGGATTTCTTGTCGTGACCACTGTCATACCGTCGGGTTGATGACGTAGCCTCTCGACCGTGCGTAGGGTTCCGACAACTCGGTGACCAAGCCCCCGGCGCACTCGCGTCGGGTGGTCCTCACCGAACGCGCCTGGTGGGGAGGGTGTCCGCATGGCCTCACAGCAACTGCAGCACGCCGGTCGGCTCAGACTCGTCGGTCAGAACCACGACGGGACCGGGACCGGATTCGTACGGATCCCTACCGAAGCACCCCCGGCTCCACTCCCGGCACCCGCACCGGCCGCCCGCACCGAAACCGGCTTCGCCGAGGCCCTGCACACCGCGATCGAGGCCAGCGGGCTGAGCCTGGAGCGGATCAGGACGAGCCTCGCCAAAGAGGGCGTCAGGGTCAGTATCACTACGCTCAGTTACTGGCGGCGTGGGCGCAGCCAGCCCGAGCGCGCCACCTCGCTGCGCGCCGTCCACCTCCTGGAGGCGCTGCTCGGCCTCCCCCACACCTCCCTCTCGGCCCGGCTCGGCCCGCCGCGCCCGCGCGGGCGCTGGGTGACCCCCGCCGCCTGCGACGGCCTGCGGGTGCAGGACGTCTGGCCCGGCGAGCAGGAGATCCCCGACGTCTTCGCCGAACTGGACGCGCCGCCGATCAGCGAGCTGGAGCGGCTCAGCATCCACGACTCCTACTTCGTCGACGCCCGGCGGCGCGGGCACCTGCTGCGGATGCGCCAGGTCGTCCGGGCCACCGTCAGCGGCGTGTCCCGCTGCCTGGTGGTGCACAAGGCCGACGACGAGGCGACCGGCTGCCCGGAGATCACCTCCGTCCGGCACGCCCGCCTCGGCCGGGTCCGCCGCCGCCCGGAGAGCGGTCTGCTGGTCGCGGAGCTGCTGCTCGACCGGCCGCTCGCGGCCGGCGACAGCGCGGTCTTCGAGTACGAGGTGCAGATCCCGCCCGGGGAGCCGACCAGCACCTACGCGCGGCGGTTCGCCGTCCCCGTGCGCGAGTACGTCCTCCAGGTGCACTTCGACCCGGGCACCGTCCCGGTGCACTGCGAGAGCTTCGACCGCGCCCCCGGCGAGGAGGCCGACCGGAAGCGGGAGCAGCTGTGGATCGGCGCCTCGGCCAGCGCCCACGTGCTCGCCCCCGACCAGACCCCCGGCCAGGTCGGCATCCGCTGGGAGTGGGAGTAGCTCCGGACCCGGTGGCTCCGGACCGTCCCGGCCGGGCCGGCGGTCCTACCCGGCGCTCCGACCCGGCGCTCCGACTGACCCTTTTGCCCCGATTCTTTACCTGTCGCCTGATATTCTGTCCACTCACGGTGGAACACATCCCTTCTGCTGCGCACCCCCGGCGCCGAAGAAGTGGAAGGACCGACCCGTGCTGATGGAGTTCACCGAGATAGCGCCGGACGAGAGCTGTGTCTGCGGCGGGTGCACGGCCCGCCGCCGGGCCCGGCTGCACGCGGCCCGCACCGCCGACGGCGGCCACCCCGCCGCCCGGGGCGCCCGGCGCGCGGCCGTACTGCTCGCCGCCGTGGGCACCATGCTCGGCGGCACGGCCGGCGCGGGCGCCGCCCCGGCCGCCCGCCCGGGCGGCAGCAGCCAGACCACCGACACCCCGCAGGGCGAGGTCGGCGGCCTGTTCGGCGGCCGGGTCCTCGGCCCGCACCTGCGCTCGGCCGCCACCACCACCCGGGCCGACATCCTGGCCCGCGCCCAGCGCTGGGTGGACCAGCAGGTGCCGTACAGCATGGGCAGCTACTGGACGGACGGCTACCGCCAGGACTGCTCCGGCTTCGTCTCGATGGCCTGGGGGCTCGGCAGCAGCCAGACCACCTGGACCCTGCCGGACTTCGCCGACCGAATAGCCGCGGACGACCTCCAGCCCGGCGACATCCTCGTCCGCAACGACCCGGACGACCCGCAGGGCGGCTCGCACACCGTGCTCTTCGGCGGCTGGACGGACTCCTCCCGGAGCCACTACCTGGCCTACGAACAGACCCGGCCCGCCACCCGGAAGCGCACCACCCCGTACGCGTACTGGAGCCACTCCGACTCCTACCTGCCGTACCGCTACCGGGGGCTGTCGGGCAGTGCGGACAACGCCTACCCGGGCGACGCCAGCTTCGGCCCGGGCGCGCGCAACGACTACGTCAGGCGGCTCGGCGAACTGCTGGTCCGGCGCGGCGGCGGCAGGTTCTACGCCGAGGGCCCCGACCCGGCCTGGGGCGAGGCGGACCGCCGGGCGACCCAGGCCTTCCAACTCGCCCAGGGCTGGCAGGGCGCCGAGGCCGACGGCCTCCCCGGCCGGGCCACCTGGGACTACCTGGTGAACGGCAAGGGCCGGGACATCCCACCGGACGGCACCGCCGCCCCCGCCCCCCAGCCCGTGCCGGCCCCCGTCCCCCCGCCGCCCTACCCGGGAGCCGGCGCCTTCGGACCCGGCAGGTCCGGCCCGGCCGTCCAGCAGCTCGGTGAACAATTGGTGAAGAAGGGTTACGGCCGCCACTACACCACCGGCCCCGGCCCGACCTGGACCGAGAGCGACCGCCTCAACGTCGCCGACTTCCAGCACGCCCAGGGCTGGCAGGGCGCCGAAGCCGACGGCTACCCGGGCCCGGCCACCTGGAAGCTCCTGTTCGGCTGAGCCGCCCCGACGGGCGCGGGGACGCCGCGCGCAGAACGCCCGCCCGCGCGGCGCCCCCGCGCCCGGCCCGTCACCGGAGGGTCCCGGCGCGGGAATCGTCACCGGCCCGCTGCGACGGGCTGTGGGTCATCCAGTGGAACAGCCCCATCCCGACGCTGGTGGCCAGGTTGAAGCTGGAGACCTGGGGCTTCATCGGGATGGCGACCAGTGCCGTCGCCCGGCTGCGCAGC
Source organism: Kitasatospora kazusensis (assembly GCF_039529945.1). NCBI lineage: Bacteria > Bacillati > Actinomycetota > Actinomycetes > Kitasatosporales > Streptomycetaceae > Kitasatospora > Kitasatospora kazusensis. The sequence goes on from NZ_BAAANT010000004.1 coordinate 148,843, forward strand.
TCCGCCGACACTCCGTGGCGCTCCGAACCGAACACCATCAGCGCATCGTCGGGGATGACGACGGACCGGATGTCCTCCCCCTCCGCGTCCAGGACGTAGAGCGGCCCGCCGGGAAGCCCGGCCGGGTCCAGCCGCTCGACCGCCGTCGCGAAGTGCAGCCCGGCGCTCCCGCGCACCACGTTCTGGTGCCAGGGGTCGATGGTCCCGGTCGTCACGACACCGGTCGCGCCGAAGCCGGCCGCCAACCGGATGACCGCACCGACGTTGCCGAGGTTGCGCGGGTTGTCGAGCACGACGATCGGCGAGGTGCGCGGCGACCCGGTCAGCACCTGCTCGACCGCCCGGGCGGCGGGGCGGATCGCCAGCGCGGCCACTCCGGTCGGATGGATCTTCGGCGTGATCCGGCGCATGGCCGCTTCGGGGATCTCGGTGGCGAGCGCGGCCACGGCCTCGGCGACGTCGTCCGCGAGCACACCCGCCAGCGCCACCAGCGCGGCCCGGTCGGTGGTGACCACGCACCGCACGTCCGCGTCGAACCGCAGAGCGTGCTTCAACGCGTGGAACCCGTCGAGCAGCACCGCCCCGGGCTCCGCAGCCACCGTGCGCCACATCCGGGGGCCGGCCGAGTCGTCCGCACTCTCATCGATCACGGCCCAAGCCTAGGGTCTGTCGGAAGGCCGAAGACCCCGCCGGCCCCCCCGGTCAGAGCACGGGACGGCGCGGGCGCACCGCCTTGTCGAGGTCCGAGACGGCCTGCATCGCCAGCCGCACCCCGGCCCTGGCCACGGCGGCGGATTCGTCCGGCGGCAGCTCGGCGAGCTCGGCGTCCCAGCGCTCGTACGCGGCCCGCAGCCCGGCGAAGTCCATCCGCTGGCCGACCAGCAGTGCGCCGGCCGCGATCGCCGTCGCGTACCGGAGCTCCTCGGCGAGCTCCGTCGCCCCCGGCACCGGTTCGACGTCCTTCGCCGGGAGGTGCGCCTCCAGCAGCATGGCGCTGCGGTTGAGCAGCGCGGTCGCCGAGCGGGCCCGGTCGATCTGCTTGCGGGAGAGCTCGGGCAGGTGCGCCGAGTGCCGGACGGGCTCCGCGTCGGCCCGCTCGATCGCCTGCGACAGCTCGGACCGGGCCTCCCGGGCGTCCAGCAGCGACGTGCGGACCTCGCCGCCGCCCCCGGCCGGCTCACCGTAGACCGCGAGCACCGCACCGGCGTACCGCCCGACGGAGGCCAGCCACTCCGCCAGCCGCTCGGCCAGCCGGGCGGTCTGCCAGGTGGGGAAGAGCGCGTACGCGAGCAGGGCGACGCCACCGCCGAGCAGCGTCAGCGTGATGCGTTCGACGGCGGTGACGACCGGGTCGCCCGGCTGGAGCCCGAGCAGGAACACCACGTAGGAGGAGACGCAGGCCGTCATCAGCGCGTACCCGGTGCGCAGCGTCAGGTAGGCACCGCCGATGCAGACCACGGCGAGCGCCGCCGCGAGCCACTCGCCGGGGTGGAACAGCTGGACCACGACGGTGGAGACGGCGACACCGGCCGCCGTCCCGGCCAGCCGGGCGACACCCCGGCTGTAGGTCTGCGCGAAGTCGGGGCGCATCACCATCGCGGCGGTCAGCGGCGCCCAGTAGCCGTGGTGCAGGCCGAGCAGCTTGGCGGCGAGATAGGAGGCGGTGACGACGCCGGCCATCCGGACGGCGTGCTGGAAGACCGCCGAGCGCGGCTGGAGCTGCCGCCGGACGGCCTGCCAGGCGTAGGGGAGCAGCCGGAAGAGCGAGGGCCGGTGCAGGCCGGGGCCGACGACCGGGCTGCTGACGGTGTCCTGGTCCTGCTGGTCGAAGGTGTCGGCGGCGCGACGCAGCAGCGAGCTCAGCCGGCGGGCCGAGCGGCGGGCGGCGCCGGTCAGCCGGGGGCCTTCGGTGACGCCCTCGACCAGCCGCAGGGCCGGCGCGGAGACGGTGGTCCGCAGCGGTTCGCCGGTCCGGACGGCGTGCGCGAGGGCGTCCATCGCCTCGGCGGCGGCGGCCAGCACCTCGCGGGCGCGGTCCCGTTCGGGGCCCTCGGCGGGGGCGCCGACCCTGGGGTCGGCGAGGGCGGCCAGGGTCGGGCGGATCCGTTCGGCGGTGCCGCGCAGTCCGCGCAGTTCGGGCGGGCGGTGCCTGGCCTGCCAGGGCGTCAGGGTCGCTGCCTGCCGGGCGACGATGAACGGCTCGGGGTCGACCTGGGCCACCGGATCCTGCCGGAGCCGCCTGGCGTAGTCGGCCAGCGAGGCGTAGGTGTCGGCGAGGGCGTCCCGTTGGGCCCGCCAGCTCTCGATCGGCCAGACCGTGACGACCAGCGCCTGGACGGCGCCGCCGAGCGCACAGACCAGGCCGTGCCCGAGCGCGGTCGGCACGCTGACGGGCAGTTGGACGACGACGAGCATCACCGAGACGGTGGTGGACGCCAGCACGCCGGCGCTCGGACCGATCGCCCAGGCCAGCCCGGCCGCGAAGGCCCAGACCGCGAGCAGCACCGGAAAGGCCCCGGGCACGCCGACCGCGAGGTAGCCGAGGAAGGAGCTGACGCCCAGGGCGAGCCCGGCGGCGACCGCGAGCGAGACCCGGGGCCGGAAGCTGCGCTGGAAGGTCGCCGTCCCGGCGATGAACGCGCCCATCGCCGCCGAGGTGGCGAGGGCCGGCCCGGCGAGCGCCAGTGTCGGGAACACCACCAGGCCGACCGCGAGCGCCCCGCGCAACGCCCGCTTGGGGCTGCTGACGGTCCGGTCCAGGGTCAATCCGGTTCGCACGGTGCCACGCAGAGCCGCCAGCCAGGACATGTGCGGCAGTTTAGACCGACCGGCAAACGGAGGGCGGCGTCGCGGGCCTACCGCCGCACACCCTTCAGAACCCGCCGGACGGACCCGGGCACCCCGCGCAGGAACCCGCTCGGCAGGAACACCGCGTCGGCCGCGATCATCGCCAGCGAGAAGAACGGCAGCCCCAGCGTCACGGCGATCGCCGCGTGCTCCAGCATCATCAGCGCGAGCAGCACGTTCTTCAGCCGCCGGTTGAACAGGGTGAACGGGAAGGCGACCTGAAGGATCACCGTGCCGTAGGAGAGCAGGAAGACCAGCAGCAGGCTCGACCCGAGCAGCCCGGAGAGCCCGGGCCAGGGCACGAAGTAGTCCAGGTGCAGCGGGTAGTGCAGAGCCGTGCCGTCCTGCCAGCGGCTGCCCTGCACCTTGTACCAGCCGGCCGTGGAGTAGATCAGCACCACCTGCGCGGCGATCACCAGCATCCCGCAGTTGTGCAGCATGTTCGCCAGCGCGTCCAGCACGGCCCGCGGCTCGCCGTCCGGGCGCCACCGGTCGACGGCGTACCAGACGCCGGCCGTCAGCCAGAGCACCCACAGCAGTCCCCACACGCGTCCCGGCTGCCCGGTGGCCAGCGCCACGCCGAGCAGCCCCCAGAGCCAGACCGCCCCACGGCCGCCGCCTCCGCCGCCTCCGCCGTCTCGCCCGTCGCCTCCGCCGCCCGGCCGGGCGCGGCGGGCCCGGCGGGCGTCCAGTGACCAGACCTGGGCGCTGCGGGTGACGACCAGGTAGACCGCCATCAGGTGGACGACGTTGTCACCGCCGTCGCCGACCAGCACGTTGCGGTTCTGCAGCGACAGCACGGTGACCAGGAAGAGCGCGCCACTCGCCCTGGTCCGCCAGCCGAGCACCAGCAGCACGGCGGCGACGATCGCCAGCTGGTAGACCAGCTCGAACCAGAGCCGCCCGTGGTACCAGGTGAGCACCGTGAAGGCGTGGTTCTCCGCCAGCAGCCGGGCCGCCAGCGCGTCCGACCACGGCGACCTGTCCCCGTACAGCACCCGCCGGTTCGGCCACTCCCGCAGCAGGTACGCCGCCCACGCCAGTCCGAAGCCGATCCGGACGACGGCCGCCTGGTACGGGCCGGCCGCCCGCCCGGTGAAGGAGTCGAAGGCCTGCCGGACCCGGCCGGCCGACGGCTCGGCGGCGGCCGGGGCGCCCGGCTGGGCGGGGATGCCCGCGAGCGGTCGGGGTCCGGTCTCCTGCGGCGCGCTCACCCGAGCCCCTGGTAGTCCGTCTCGTCCACCGGCCACCAGGGCAGCACCCGGTCGGCCACCGCCGCCGGGGCCTCCTCCGCGCTCCAGGACGGCGGGGCGATGGCGGCCGTCCGCAGCCGGAACTGGATCTGGAGCACCCGCTCGCCGCCGGGCGTCCGGCCCAGCCGCTGGAGGCCGATCCGCTTGAGGTACTCCTCGGCGAGCCGTCCGCGCTCCCCTGCGACGGCGACCGTGCCGTCCTGGGTGCTGTGGGTGGAGTCGTAGAAGTCCCAGGCCCGGCGCAGCATGTTCTGGTCCAGGTGGCTGGGCGCGGGGTTGTCCCGGATCGCGGCGATGTCCTGCGCGGTCAGGCCGACCCAGTCCCGGGTGGTCACGTGCTCGGTGGGGGAGATGGTCTGCACCCGGGCGTCCACGCTGAGGTTCTGCTGGAGCGGGTTGGGCGCGAACAGCTTCCAGTTCTGCTCGAACTCCGGGTAGACCAGCTGGTCGATCGGGCCCCGGTAGCGCTGCGAGAGCGCGTTGGACGGCGCGACCTGGAGGAACAGCGCCGCCAGGAAGAGCCCGGTGCCGCCGAGCAGCAGCACCCCGGCGCCGCACAGCACGGCCAGCGCGGGGGTGGACCAGGTCCGAGCCACGGCCTGCCCCTTCCGCTGCCCCGGTGGCGGTCCCGCCGGTGTGCCCGGTCATCCTGCCCCAACCGGGCACACCGGCAACAGGGGTTCAGCGGGCCGGCGCGGCCGGCACCCACCGGGGGCGGCGGCCGGCCGCGGCTTCAGCGCTTCAGAGCTTCAGAGGACGAAGGCGTCCTGGCCGCTGCCGCTCACCATCGGACGGCCGGCGGCCTCCCAGGCGAACATCCCGCCGTCCACGTTGACCGCCTCGCGGCCCTGCTGGACCAGGTACTGCACGACCTGCGCCGAGCGCCCGCCGACCCGGCAGAGCACGTACAGCTTGCCGTCCGGCAGCTCGTCGATCCGGGCCACCACCTGGCCGATCGGGATGTGCAGCGCGCCGTCCACGTGCCCGGCGTCCCACTCGTCCTGCTCGCGGACATCGAGCAGCGGGGCGTCGGCGGGCACCGAGACGGCGTCGGTGCTGGGCAGCTGGGTGAACATCGTCGGGTTCTCCTGGGGTTCGGGGCGCTCTGCACCATTGTCGCTCGCACCGGACAGCAGCCGGTCCAGCTCCGCCTGCTGCTCGGCGGCCTTGCCGAGCAACTGCTCGGCCAGTTCCTCCAGCAGCCGGTCGGGGTCCTGCGGGGCGAGCCGCAGCAGCTCGCCCATCGCGGTGTTCTCCAGCCGGACCTGCTCGGTCGCCAGCTGGGTGATCTTCCCGGTCAGCCACTCCAGCCGCTGGTTCAGCCACCCGAGCCGGTCCGGCGCGTCCGGCGCGGGGGCCGCCTCCGGAGCGGTGGACCACTCCTCGGCCAGCTCCTCCAGCGCCCTGCTGTCGCCGTGCGCGTACGCCTCGTTGACCCGGGCGATGAAGACCGAGCGGCGCTGCTGTTCGGCCTGGTCGGTGGTCAGGTCGGGGTGCGCGCGGCGGGCCAGGTCGCGGTAGATCCGCTGCGCGTCCTTGCCGGGGCGGACCCGGCGCGGCGGCTCGGGCTCACCGGGCTCCGGACGGCCGGACTCGGTGGGGAAGCTGTCGAGCAGCGCGTCCAGATCCGGCAGCTCGTCCACCTGGCGCCGCGCCTCGGCGGCCCGCCGCCGGTCGTCGGCATCCCCCGTCCGGGCCGCGACGGCCTCGGCGACCAGGGCGTCCAGCTCGTCCAGCCGGGCGTAGAGCGGGCCGAGCAGCTGGTGGTGGACCAGCGCGAAGTTGTCGATCTCGACCCGCAGGGTCTCGACGTCGACCTCCAGCGTCAGCCAGGCGAGCTCGGTGGCGGCCACCCGCTCCTCCAGCCACTGCCGCTCGGGGTCGGTCCACTGGACGGGGCTGTCTGCGCTCAACTGCTCGCCTTCATCCGGTACGGGCGTTACGGGCTGCCACCCTACCCGGGCCCCCGGGGATCCCGGCGCTGCTCCGAACGGATGAAGTGGGGGCGAAACCGGGCGCACGGCGCGCGCAGCGCAACTGATACTTACGAATCTCCCCGATTGGCTACCAGTTCCGGGCCTCTCCATGCTTCGCTGGAAGGCGCACACGAGGGAGCACCGCAGAGTCACCGGAGTGCCACCGGTGCGGGCACCGAGGGGACGGACGGGGACCGGCAGGACACCGAAACACCCGGGAGCGGCCAGGCAGGAGCAGACCGAATCTATGGCGGACGAGCCCAACTCCACACCGAACACGGCGGGCGCCGGGGTGGTCGCCCTGCTGCGCATCGCCTCCGTCCTGGTCGACCCGGACGGCCGGATCGCCCTGTGGAACCGTGCGGCGGAGGAGCTCTTCGGGCACCGCGCCGAGGTCGCCTGCGGGCGTAACGCCTCCGGCCTGCTCCCGGCCGTCGAACCGCGCCCGGAGATCCCGGGCGCCCGGCGGGACGGCCCCGTCCCGCTCCGGGAAGGCCGCCGCTGCGACGCCCTGGACACCCTGGACGACCTCACCCGGCTCGACCGCACCCCGTGGGCCGGCGCGATGGCCGCCATCGACCGCGAGGAGCGGATCCGCGACGTCCTCTGGTGGGCCTACCCGCTGATCGAACCGTCCGGGCGCAGCCTGCTGGTCCTGGCCGCCGACGCCCGGCCGCTGCGCAGCGCCGGTCCCCGGATCGCGCTGGGCGAGCGGCTGCTCCCGTACGCGGCCGCGCAGTCCGTACCGGGCGGCTACCGGGTCGCCGCCACCTTCACCGGCACCGCCCCGGGCTGCGCCGACGCGCTCGCCGGCCTGCTGCCCAAGAGCTCCGACGAGCGCCGCCGCCGCCTGCTGGAGCAGCTCGCCGAGGCCGGCGCCCCCGCCCTGTGGGTGGACGCGGCCACCAGGCTGCCGGTGCTGCCGTACGAGCCGACGGCCGCCGGGGTGGCCCGGGTGGCGGCCGGGCTGGGCCGCCGGTATCCCACCGCGCAGCAGCGCGCCCTGCAACCGCGGGCCGCCCGGCGGCCGCCCGAGGCGACCCGCCCGGCCGTGGGCCGGCTCGACGCCGCTCTCCAGGCGCCGCCCGCACCCGCCGGTGCGGGCGTACCGGCGCCGCGCGAGGCCGCCGCCCGCCACCCCCTCGCGCGGGTGACCAGCAAGCCGTCCACCGGTCCGACCCCGGGAGGCCCCGCCATCGACCCCGTCACCGTCGATCCAGTCACCGTCGAGCCCGTCACCGTCGACCCGGCCGCCAACGGCCACACCCCCGCCCGCGCCGCCGTCCCCGCACCGGCCGGGCCGTCCCCCACCGTCGAGGTGCTCACCAGCAGCCAGGCCGGTGAGCAGCTCGCCCTGCTGAGCGACGTCGGCAGCAGCGTGGGCACCACCCTCGACCTGGACACCACCGCCCGGGAGCTGTGCCAGGTCCTGGTCCCCCGGGTCGCCGACTTCGCCTGCGTCGACCTGCTGGACGGGCTGATCTCCGACTCCGAGCTGCCACTGGGCCGGCCGGACGACGCGACCATGCTGCGCCGGGTGGCCCGCTCCTTCAACGCCGCCTCCGGCCAGTGGGACCACGTGCTGGAGGAGGGCGCGCTGCTCGCGATGCCCCGCTCCACCCCGCCCGGCCTCGCCCTCCAGGAGAACCAGCCGGTCCTGGTACCGGTGATCAGCCCGGACGTCGCGGTGGAGTACGCCCTGTCGCTCGGCAGCCAGGACCTCGTCCCGATAGTGGTCGGCCGCTCGATGCTGGTGCTGCCGCTCTCCGCCCGCGGCACCGTGCTCGGCATCCTCAAGCTGCTCCGGCTCCCCGACCGGGCGCCGTTCGACAAGAGCGACGCCGCGACCCTGCGCGAGCTGGCGGCCCGGGCGGCACTGTCGCTGGACAACGCCCGGCTGCACCGGGCCGAGTCCAAGGTCGCCACCACGCTCCAGCGCTCGATGATCCCGACCCGCCCGCCGAAGATCCCCGGCGTGCAGATCGCCCACCGCTACATGCCGGGCGACCGCCGCGCCGAGGTCGGCGGCGACTGGTTCGACGCGATCCAGCTGCCCGGCAGCCGGGTCGCCCTGGTCGTCGGCGACGTGATGGGCCACGGCCTGCACTCCGCGGCGGCGATGGGCCGGTTCCGGACGGCGATGCAGACCCTGGCCGCCCTCGACCTGCCGCCGGGCCAGCTGCTGCGGCATCTGGACAACCTGGCCCAGAAGCTCGGCGACGACCATCTGGCGACCTGCCTGTACGCGGTCTACGACCCGATCAACCGGACCTGCGAGCTGGCCAGCGCCGGGCACGTCCCGCCCGTGCTGGTGCACCCGGACGGCAGCGGCGAACTGCTGGAGATCCCGGCCGGCGCGCCGATCGGGGTGGGCGGGGTGCCGTTCGTCGCCAAGAAGATCGACGTGGTCGACGGCTCGATGCTGGTGATGTGCACCGACGGCCTGGTCGAGGTCCGGGGCGGCGACATAGGAGCCGGGCTGGCCGCGCTGTGCGGCAACCTGATCGACCCGAAGCAGACCCCCGAGGAGGCCTGCGACGTTGTCCTGGACCGGCTGCACTCCGAGGACCGCCAGGACGACATCGCCCTGCTGGTGGCCCGCTTCGACGGGGTGGCCCCGACCGAGGTCGCCACCTGGGAGCTGTCGGTCGACGCCACCGAGGTCCGCCGCGCCCGCGCCCTGGTCCGCGAGCAGCTCGGTGCCTGGCAGCTCACCGCCCTCACCGACACGGTGGAACTGCTGGTCAGCGAACTGGTCACGAACGCCGTCCGGGTCGCCCGCGACCACGTCCAGCTCCAGCTGATCCGGGTCGACAAACTCCTGGTCGAGGTCAGCGACGACAACCACAACCTCCCCTCCCTCGAACCCTCCGAGGAGATGGACGAGGACGGCCGAGGCCTCAACCTGGTCAGCAAACTGGCCGAGAGCTGGGGCACCGCGCGCAAGGCCGTGGGCAAGGTCGTCTGGTTCGAGATGAACCTCCCCCGCAGTTGACCCTCCGGGTCGGGGACTCGACGCAGCCGCACAAGTGTTCACGCACCAGCCATGCACCCCCCAGGGGCGCGTGGGGGTACCCCCGGCCGAAGGCTGGGGGAGAACTGCGCGACCAGGGCACGACGGAGGTGCACGGTTGCGCGCGCAGTTCCCCGCGCCCCTCCTGTGGTTACCCGAGTGCGTACGGTCCCCCGCGCCCCTGCTGGGGTTTCTCGTGTGCCTACAGTTCCCCTCGGGGGACCGCGTCAGCGGGCGATCGCTCCGGCCCGGCGGGCCTCCGCTCCGACGGATGCCGCCGCGCCGACCCCGGCCAGTACCCGGGGCCAGAAGTCCCCGAAGACCTCGACCGAGACGGCGATCAGCACCGCGGAGAGCAGCGCGACCACGTGCTCCAGACCGGCCAGGTTGGGGAGTACGACGGCCTCCCCGACCATCACCGCGATCACCGTGCCGCCCGTCCAGTAGGCCCGGCAGCGGAACGCGACGCAGACCGCGAGGGCCACCACCGCGGCGGACGGGCCGGTGTCACGGACGTAGGCCACCCAGCGGGGGAAGCCGAACAGGTGGTCCGGGCCGAGCTCCACCCCGAAGCGGGCGAACAGTGTCCCGGCCAGGGTGCAGACGTAGGCGATCACCAGCATCAGGCGTCGGCCCAGGACTATCTCGGCCACCCCGAAGACGAGGAACACCTGGGCCAGCGCGCCCCACACCGGCAGGTCCAGGGCGGGGACGTAGAGCGAGAGCGGCGTCCGCAGCAGCGAGACGTCGAGCGGCAGTGCGGCCTTGACCACTCCGATGTGGGTGACGAACCGGTCACCGCCGGGAAGGTGCTGGACGATGCTGAACAGCAGAATCAGGAGCGTGGCGGTCATCGCAAGCGGGACGGCTGCGAACCGTTTGCGCACCAGTTGGTCTCGGACGACCGCGAAGAGCGTGCCCCACTCGGCGAGAGCGGCCTGTTTGGCATATGCCAAAGGCCCCTTTCGCACGCCCCCCGCGTGGGTGTTCTGGTTCACGACTGCGCTCCTGTTCGCTCCTTCTCGGCCCAACACATTTCCGGCCCGGAACCATCCTGCCCCGCATGCTTCCCGAAGCCGCTGTATCCACACTAGGGACTCGCTTTAAGGAATGCCTCAGCTTGAAAGGGGAAACGCGGCTCATCCTGAAGAGGGAGAGAAACCCCCGAGGAACCCCCCGTACGCCGGTGGCCCGGAGTACAAACGCTCACCCGCAGTCGTCGGGCGGTCGCTGATCGGACGGGTATCCGGGCAGGTCGACCGGTGTTTCCGGGACCTGACCGGCCTCCCTCCGCCCCCCGGCGGAGGGACTACCCCTTCCCGTCGCGTTCCGCCACCGGCAGGCCGGGCGCGGCCGCGACAGCGGCGGCCCGGACATGTCGGCGACGGAACAGAGCGGGGAGGCTCGGTACGGTGATGAAACCCTCCGCGCGGGCACTGGCGAGGCCGATCCGCGGGATCTCGCTGCTCTTCTCGAACAGCAGATAGCGGGGCTCCCAGATCGGGCGATACTTCGCATTCGCGCGGTAGAGCGACTCGATCTGCCACCAACGGGAGAAGAAGCCCAGGACGGCGCGCCACAGCCGCAGAACCGGACCGGCCCCGAGCTTGGAGCCGCGCTCGAAGACGGAACGGAACATCGCGAAGTTCAGCGAGACCCGTTCCAGCTCGATCTGCTTCTTGTCCTGGAGCAGCTCGATCACCATGAATTCCATCAGGCCGTTCTCGGTGTCCCTGGCGCGACGCATCAGGTCCAGCGAGAGGCCCTTCTCCCCCCAGGGCACGAAACTCAGCAGTGCCTGCAGCTCACCGGCCGCGTCGTGGCACTCCAGCATCACGCAGCGCCCGTCGTCCGGGTCCCCCAGCCGCCCCAGCGCCATCGAGAAGCCGCGCTCGGTGGCGCCGTCCCGCCAGTGGTCGGCCTTGCCCACCAGTGCGGCCATCTCGGCCTCGGGGATGTCCTCGTGCCGGCGGATCCGCACCGTGTAGCCGGCCCGCTTGACCCGGTTGTACGCCTGGCGGACGACCCGCATCGCCCGGCCGTCGAGCGAGAACTCGTCCAGTTCGACGATCGCCTCGTCACCGAGCTCCAGCGCGTCCAGCCCGTGCCGGGCGTAGATCACCCCGGCCTCCTCGGAGGCGCCCATCACCGCCGGGGCCCAGGCGTGCTCGCGGGCCTCGGCCAGCCAGTTGTCGATCGCGCCCGGCCAGGCCTCCGGGTCGCCGATCGGGTCGCCGGAGGCCAGCGAGACACCGCCGAGCACCCGGTAGGCGACCGCCGCCTTGCCGCTCGGCGAGAAGATCACCGCCTTGTCCCGGCGCAGCGCGAAGTAGCCGAGCGAGTCCCGCCCGCCCTGCCGCTCCAGCAGCACCCGCAGCCGCGCCTCGTCCTCCTGCGACAGGAGCTCCTGCCCGCGCGGGCTGCGGAAGACCACGTACAGCACCAGCAGGAAGAGCACCGCGCCCATCGCGTTGATGAAGGCGTTCACCCAGGTCGGGACGTCGATCACGTCCAGCACGTGCTCGGACGGCTGGACGGTGACCATCCGGGCCACCGCGTACCAGAACCGGTCGCCGAAGTCGCCGCCGGTGACCGCGTTGTTCCAGCCGACCAGCACCGCGCCGACCACACCGCCGAAGCCGAGGCCCGCGATGAAGGTGGCCACCCCGATCTTCGGGTTGGACCGGTCCCCCTTGGAGGTGAACTCCCCGCGGCCGACCAGGCAGGCGAGGAAGAACAGCCCGGTGAGCACGGTGGAGAAGTAGTTCAGCGTGTGGTGGTTGTACTTCAGCTCCTGGTCGGGCACGACCATCAGCAGCAGGTACGCCAGGAAGAACAGCCCGGACAGCACCGTGTTGAAGATCCACGCGGCCCGCTTGCGGCGGCGCATCGCCACCGCCAGGAACAGCGACAGAACCACCGAGGTCAGACCGGCCGTCAGGAGGTAGGGGAGGAAGAACGCGCCCTCGTTGTGGTGCCGCACCTGGGTGCGGAACGGCACCGCGAGCACCGCGACCAGGTTGAGCAGGGCGAGCAGGCGGAGGTACCAGACGGTGGTCGCGGCGGCACGCGGTCGCCACCGCGCCAGCACCCGCGCGGCGGCGCCGGAGCGCTCGGGGGGAACGGCGGAGGGCTCCGGCTTCACAGTGGAGGACACAGCTCAATTCCAAACGATCAGGTCTGGGGGCGCATCCGCTGGGCCCCCGGGGCGCCTGCCCGGCCAGATCGGCCAGGGCTCCGATCGGCTCGTGCCGGTAGGGGTCACCGCTTTCCATGGTTGCTCACCACGGATGAGAATTACGTGAACCGGGCAGCGGATTCGACCCCCCGCCGAACGGCGGGGGTATCCTCCCCCGGCGGCTCCCGACACCGGCTCCCACCAGTCGCTCTAAGCTCAGAGCCCGCGCTACCCACCCGAGGAGAGACCATGACCCCGATCCGCGTACTGATCGTGGACGACGAGGTCCTGGTCCGATCCGGACTGGGCCTCATCGTCGGTTCGGCCCCCGATCTGGAGGTGGTCGGCGACTGCTCCGGCGGCCAGGCCGAGGACCGGGTGGGCGCACTGCGGCCGCACGTGGTGCTGCTGGACATCCGGATGCCGGACCTGGACGGGATATCCGTGCTGCGCCGCCTGCGCGCCCTGCCGCACCCGCCGGTGGTGGCGATGCTCACCACCTTCGACAGCGACGAGTACATCGGCACCGCGCTGCGGGCGGGCGCGGCCGGCTTCCTGCTCAAGGACACCGCCCCCGAGCAGCTGGTGCACGCCGTCCGGGTGCTCGCCGCCGGCGGCAGCGTGCTCTCGCCGACCGTCACCCGCACCGTGATCGGCGGCTACGTCGAGGGCGGCGGCCCGGACGCCGAGGCCGGCGCCCTGACCCGGGGGCTGACCGGCCGCGAGCTGGACGTGCTCGCCCTGCTCGGCGAGGGCCTGTCGAACGCCGACATCGCCGACCGGCTGTTCCTGGGCACCGGCACCGTCAAGGACCACATCAGCGCCATCCTGGGCAAGCTCGGTGCGGCCAACCGGGTGCAGGCCGCCGTGATCGCCAACCGCGCCGGGCTGGTCCGGTCGCCGCAGCGGCAGCAGCCCGAGGCATGACCGGCACCGAAGGCGCGAGAACCGCCGGCCGCACCGGCCGGGGCCGCCCGGCCTGGCTGAGCGCACCGTGGCTGACGGCGCCCTGGCTGATGCTGACGCTGCCCGTCCTGGTCGCCGCCCTGGACACCACCCTGGTCTCCAAGGGCTCCTCCTGGTGGCAGGTGTCGCTCTGCGCGCTGGCCACCGCCGCGCTGCTGCTGCGCCGGCGCTGGCCGGTCCTGGTCCTGCTGCTGACCCTGCCCGGCAGCCTGTTCACGATGATCTGGCTCGCCCCGATGGCGGCGGTCTACTCGGTGGCCGCGAACCGGTCCAAGCTCCGCGTCACGGTGCTCTGCGCCACCGCCTTCGCCCTGGTGGAGTTCTTCCACCTGCCACTGCCGGACCACCCGTTCGCGCTGGACCGGGACAACGCGCTCTACGCCATCCAGTGCGTGATGCTCGGCGCCGGTCCCGCCGCACTGGGGCTGCTCGCCCGCACCCGGCACGAGCTGGCCGTCCGGCTGGACGAGCTGACCCGGGGGCGGCAGCGCGAGAACCGGCTGCTGGCCGAACGGGTGCTGACCGCCGAGCGGGCCCGGCTGGCCCGGGAGATGCACGACGTGGTCTCGCACCAGGTCAGCCTGATCAGCATCCAGGCGGGTGCGCTCCAGGTGGTCAGCGGCGATCCGACGGTCAAGTCCACCGCCGGGACGATCCGCGAGCTCTCCGTCCGCACCCTGGACGAGCTGCGGCAGATGGTCGGCGTGCTGCGGGCGGCGGGCCTGCGCCCGGACGCGCCGCTCGCCCCGCAGCCGCGCCTGGCGGACCTGCCCGGCCTGATCGAGGGCAGCGGCCTGCGGGTCAGCAGCGAGCTGCGCCCGGGCGACTGCCCCTGGCCGGAGGCGGTCGAGCGGGCGGCCTACCGGACGGTGCAGGAGGCGCTCACCAACATCACCAAGCACGCGCCGGGCGCGGCCGTGGCCGTCCGGCTCGACAGCCGGGGCCCCCGGCTGCTGGTGGAGGTCCGCAACGGGCCGTCCGCCCCGGTGGCCGGCTCCGAGCCCGTCCTGCCCGGCGGCGGCCACGGCCTGGTCGGGCTGCGCGAGCGGGCCCAGCTGCTCGGCGGCTCGTTCACCGCCGTCGCCACCCCGGACGGCGGCTTCGTGGTCCGGGCCGACCTCCCGGCGACGGGCGAGTAGCCCGAAGCGCCCGGCGCGGCCCGGCGAACCGGGGTCCCCGGAGAACCGGGGACGGACCGGAAACGCGGGACGGACCGGAAACGCGGGACGGCGCCCTCCCCGGTCGGGGAGGGCGCCGTCCTGGTGCTGCGGGTCGGTCAGTTGCTGTAGTAGCCGAACAGGTCGACGATCACGTCGGCGCTGCCGGGCCCGAAGGCCGCCAGGTCGACCTGGCCGTTGACGACCGGGACGGTCACCTGGTTGGCGATGGTGGTGCCCGCGGTCCAGTTCAGGTTGGACGCGGTGGGGTGGGCCTGGCCGGCCGGCCAGACCGTCAGGTAGCCACCGGCGGTGGTGTCCGTGACGGTGACGTTGAGGACCGCCGAGGTGGCCTCCGCCGGGATCCGGAAGTTGCTGTCGTGCAGCGTCAGAGCGTGCGGCGTGCCGCCGCTCATCGGAGCCTTGACGTCACGGGTGTCCAGCTGCCGCACCGGGCCGGCCTGGTGGAACCGGCCGCCGGAGACCGACGGGGAGAAGTAGCCCGCGATGTCCACGATGAGGTTGGCCCCGGACTGGCTGCCGTTGAAGAAGCTGACCTTGCCGTCCGCCCCGATCGGCACGATGACCGCGTTCGGGATGGTCTGGCCTGCGCTCCAGTTGAGGTTGGAGGCCAGCGGCTGGGTGTTGCCCGACGGGTACGCGGTGAGGAAGCCGGGGCCGCCGGTGTCCGTCACGGTGACGTTGAGCACCGCGGCGGTGGCACCGGTCGGCGGAACGCCGGCCTGGCCGGCCACGGGGAGCGAGATCGTGCCCTTGGCGGGCACGTTGGCCAGCTTGGAGGAGTCGCGGGTGTCCAGCAGGCGGGTCGGGCCGACCGGCTGGAGCTGCGAGCCGGCGCCGGTGGTGGAGTAGTAGCCCTGCACGTCGGCGATGAAGGAGGTACGCCCTGCGGCGCCGTTGTACAGGTTGACCTTGCCGTCCACGACCGGCACGGTGACCAGGTTCGGGATGGTCTGGCCGGCCGTCCAGTTGATGTTGGAGGACAGCGGGCGCTGGGTGCCGTGCGGGTACGCGGTCAGGAAGCCGGCGGTGCTGGTTCCGGTGACCGTGACGTTCAGGACCACGGCGGAGACGCCGGTGCTCGGGATGCCGCCCTGGCCGTTGACCTGCAGCGTGTACTCGCTGTGGGCCTCGGTCGGGGTGCCCCGGTTGTCCAGGATGCGCTGCGGCGGGAGCGGCTGGAAGGTCGCGGCGGGCGGGCAGACCTGGTCGACGATCTGGGACGCCTTCGGCGTGCCCAGGCCGGTCGCCATGTCGTAGCCGGCCGCGGCGGCGTACAGGCCGTTGTGGTAGCCGATGTCGTTGTTGCCCGAGGTGACGTCGTTCAGCGGGCTCTGACCGGCCTTGGCCGCCTTGTACAGCGGCTGGTTCAGCAGGCCGACGCGGCCCGCGCACTTGCCGGAGGAGTTCAGGTGCGCCGAGATGGCCGCCCACAGCGGGGCCGCGCCACTGGTGCCACCGATGATCGTCCAGTAGTCCTGGGCGGTCGTGATGAGGTAGCCGGTCGCCGGGTCGGCGACGGCGGCGACGTCCGGGCTCTGCCGGCAGGTCTGCCCGGCGCCCGCGCCACAGCTGTTGGTGTAACCGGGCGCGGTGAAGCCGGCCTGGAAGTTGGTCGCGTTGTTCATGGCCCAGCGGGTGATGCCGCCGCCGCTCGCGCCCTGGTCGTGGTTCCACACCGTCTCGGACGGGTTGGCGACGCCGCCGGACAGCGTGGTGCCGCCGACGCCGGTGACGAACGGCTGGCCGGCCGGGTCGTCGGCGCTGAGGATGTTCGGGTTCGGCAGGAACTGCGGGTCCGCCGGGATCCGGTGGCAGGAGCTGGAGCCGTCGTCACCGGAGGCGGCGACCACGGTCTGGCCCTGGAGTGCGGCCTGCAGGAAGATGTCGCTCTCGGCGCGCAGCGTGGCCGGGTCGACGACCGCGTCGCAGACACCCCAGCTGGACGAGATGACCTGCGCCTTGTTGTCGTTGACGATCTGCTGGTAGGTGGCCTCCACCGCGGCGTCGGACGCGTTCTTCGCGTCCGGGCCCTGGTAGACCAGCACGTCCGCCTTCGGGGCCAGGCTCACGATGGTGTCGATGTCCAGCGCGGACTCGACACCGACGCTGTTCTGGTCCGGCGGGGCCTGCACACCGGTGTTGACCGGGACGCGGGTGACCGAGGCACTGGTGCCGTAGCAGGACTGGAAGGTCTGGAGCGCGGGCTCCGAGTACGACTCCAGCGAGAAGATCGCCACCGTGGTGCCGGCGCCGCCGTCGCTCAGGCTGTTCAGGCCGTAGACCGAGGCCAGCGAGGAGGCGCTGAAGTAGTCCTTGCCCTCGCTGACGTGCCAGCGCGCGGCCAGCTGGTCCTTGGGGGTCTGGCAGAGCGTCGGGTAGTCCGACGCGGCGCGGGCGGAGACGCCCGGCTTGCCCTGCGTCTGCGGCGTCGCGACGCCCTGGCCCATGACGTGGTTGCTGTGCTGGCGGGCCAGCGTGCTCAGACCGACCACGCTGGACACCGAGCCGGCCACGTCACCACGGATCGCCGGGGCGACGGTGTTCACCAGCCCGGTCGTGCCGTCGGCGAGGCGGTAGCCGGCGAAGTCGGTGTCGAAGGCCTTCTTGGCCGCCGCCACGGTGGTGTGCACCGGGATGGACAGGCCGTCGGCCCCCAGGTCGCCCGGAGTCAGGCCCTGGGCCTGGAGCGCCTGGCGCACCTTGGCGACGGTCGCCTGGTCGGCGCCGAAGCGCTGGGCGAACTCACCGGTGCGCAGGAACTGGTGGTACTGCGCGGAGGTGCTGTCGGTGACGGCGGCGGCGAGCGCCTTGGCGCCGTCCTCGTCGCGCGAGCGCAGGTGCACGCTGAGGTCCAGGGCGGTGTCGCCGGCCGGGGCCGCGACCTTGGCCGCGTCGGACGGCACGGGGGCGACCCCGCCGACCCGCTGCGGGGTGAGGTCCGCGGCCTGCGCCGTGACGGCGGTCGGCAGACCGGCGCCCGCGACGAGCGCGGCGGTGGCGACGGCGAGGGTGGTCGCGCGTCCGAGCGAGGCTCGTATTCGTGGCGTCCGGTGGTGACCCGAAGGGTCGAGCATCCGCGTTCTCCTTGGGATGACTGTGTGCAGGAACGGGTGAAATTCCAGACAGAACACCGGGTAAAGGACCGTAAGCCCAATAAGCTTTAACCGGTCAAAAAGGACATATCCCCCGACTGCCCAACTGAATTCCTGATGAGCTTTTTATCAGCCCGCTCCGACAGGGCCGATCTTGGGGCGCCCGCCACCGCCCCACCACCGCCCCCCAAGGAGTCCGGGCACGCAAAAGAGCCCCGCAGATCCTGAGATCTGCGGGGCTCCGCTGTGCGCGAGGGGGGATTTGAACCCCCACGTCCGTTAGGACACTGGCACCTGAAGCCAGCGCGTCTGCCGTTCCGCCACTCGCGCCCGAGTGATGTCGTAGATGCTATCCGATTCTCGGAGTGGATCCGAACCCTTACCGGGCCCTTCCCGCTCTTCGTCCCGGACTCCCTCTCGGGCGCCCCTTCCGACATGCAAAACATTAGCACGACCTGCGGCTGGGCTACGAATCCCTTCCCCCGGCACCCCGCAACCGGAGCCCGGACCGGACCACCGAGGGGTGAGCCGGGACAGGTCCGGGTACGCCAGGCTTGCCGCAGGTGAGGGCTGTGCCAAGGCTCACCCCGGGGCACCACCCGCGCGGGGAACCGTACGAATGGCCCGGGCGTGGATACGATCAGTACGGAAGTACCGCTAGTAGGGCCCGACCCCGGGCCCGTCCGAAGCCCTTGGAAGGGGGTGCCCCGTGGGAGTCCTGAAGAAGTTCGAACAGCGGCTCGAGGGTCTCGTGAACGGCACCTTCGCCAAGGTGTTCAAGTCCGAAGTCCAGCCCGTGGAGATCGCCGGAGCGCTGCAGCGCGAATGCGACAACAACGCCACCATCTGGAACCGCGACCGCACCGTGGTGCCCAACGACTTCATCGTCGAGCTCAGCGCACACGACTACGAGCGGCTGAGCCCGTACTCCGGCCAGCTCGGCACCGAGCTCTCCGGCATGGTGCGCGAGTACGCCGAAGCCCAGCGCTACAGCTTCATGGGTCCGCTCCAGGTCAACCTGGAGCAGGCCGACGACCTGGACACCGGCCTGTACCGGGTGCGCAGCCGCACCCTCGCCGCCGAGGAACAGTCCGCCCCGCCCGCCGCACCGCCGCAGGCCCAGCCCGGCTACGGGCGCCCGCCCACCGCCCCCGCGCCCGGCGCGCCCTGGCAGCAGCAGAGCGCGGCCCCGTACGGAGCGCCGCCCCCGCCGTCCGCGCCCCCCGCCATGCCGCCCGCGCCGCCGACCGCCGGCGGCAACGTCCGCCCGTTCCCCGGCGCCGGCCACACCGGCCCCGCCACCCGGCGCTGGATCGAGATCAACGGCGTCCGCCACCAGATCACCGGCAACGCCTGCGTCCTGGGCCGGTCCACCGAGGCCGACGTCCGCGTCGACGACCCCGGGGTCTCCCGCAAGCACGCCGAGATCCGGCCCGGCACACCCGCGATGGTGCTCGACCTGGGCTCCACCAACGGCATCGTGGTGGACGGACAGCACACCCAGCGCGCTACGCTCCGCGACGGCTCCAGGATCGTCCTGGGGAGCACCACCATCATCTACCGACAGGTCGAAGGGTAGTGGCCGGATTGTTCGTTCGCTGCGCTCACTCAACGGCGGGCCACCCATGTCAGAACTGACCCTGACAGTCATGCGGCTGGGCTTCCTGGCCGTGCTGTGGCTGTTCGTCATCGTCGCCGTCCAGGTGATCCGCAGCGACCTGTTCGGCACCAAGGTGAACCCGCGCTCCTCGCGGCGGACCGCCGCGGCCGCCACCGGCGGCCCGGGCCGGGCCCCGCAGGCGGCCCAGTCCCAGCAGTCGCAGCAGACCGGTGCCACCCAGGCCCAGCCCCGGCAGCGCCGGGGTGCGCCCACCCAGCTGGTGGTCGTCCAGGGCTCGCTGGCCGGCACCACCGTCGCGCTCCAGGGGCAGACCATCACGCTCGGCCGGGCACACGACTCCACGATCGTGCTCGACGACGACTACGCCTCCTCCCGGCATGCCAGGATCTACCCGGACCAGACTGGGCAGTGGACGGTGGAGGATCTAGGCTCCACCAACGGCACCTATCTGGACCGGCAGCGGCTCACCGTGCCGATGCCGCTCCAGCCGGGAATGCCGATCCGTATCGGCAGGACCGTCATCGAACTGCGGAAGTAGTAGCGCATGAGGGACAGCACCCCGTCCAAGACCGGCACCGATGCCCTGGGCACCGACGCCGTGCGCACCCGTGCCCAGGGGTGGATCCAGAGGGAGACCCGGTCCGTATGAGTCTCGTGCTGCGCTTCGCCGCCGGATCCCACAAGGGTCTGATCCGGGAGGGGAACGAGGACTCCGGCTACGCCGGGCCCCGGCTGCTCGCCGTCGCCGACGGCATGGGCGGGGCGGCGGCCGGCGAGGTCGCGTCCTCCGAGGTCCTCGGCTCGATCGTCCGCCTCGACGAGGACGTCCCCGGTGCCGACCTGCTGACCCTGCTGAACGACGCCGTGCAGGGCGCCAACGAGCGCCTGCGCCAGATGGTCGAGGAGGACCCGCAGCTCGAAGGCATGGGCTGCACCCTCACCGCGATGCTCTGGACCGGCCAGCGGATGGGCATGGTGCACGTCGGCGACTCCCGCGCGTACCTGCTGCGCGACGGCCGCCTCGACCAGATCACCCAGGACCACACCTGGGTGCAGCGCCTGGTCGACGAGGGCCGGATCACCCCGGAGGAGGCCGAGACCCACCCGCAGCGCTCCCTGCTGATGCGCGCGCTGGACGGCCGCGGCCAGGTCGAGCCCGACCTGTCGATCCGCGAAGTCCGGGCCGGCGACCGCTACCTGATCTGCTCCGACGGCCTCTCCGGCCCGGTCAGCCACCAGACCCTGGAGGAGACGCTCGGGAGCTTCTACTCCCCCGAGCAGACCGTCCAGGAGCTGATCCAGCTCGCCCTGCGCGGCGGCGGCCCGGACAACATCACCTGCATCGTCGCGGACGTCATCGACGTCGGCGCCACCGACACCCTCAGCGGCCGGCTCGCCGACGTCCCGGTGGTCGTCGGCGCGGTCGCCGACACCCCGCCGCCCACGGCCCACGACCACTTCATCCTGAACACCCCGGCCGGCCGCGCGGCCGGCCTCGGCCGCCAGCCGCAGGGCCCGCAGGGCGCCTTCGGCCCGGCCGACGGCTACGCCGGCGCCGCCCCCGGCCCCGGCGCCGGCTTCGGCCCCGCCGAGGGCTACGAGGCCGGCTACGGCGAGCCGCACGGAGCCTTCGGCAGCGCCGAACCGCAGCCGGCCGGCTACCCGGGCTACGACGACTACGACGACGAGGACGAGAGCCCGCGCCGCAAGGGCCGCTGGCTGAAGGTCTCGCTCGCCGTCGCCGTCACCCTCGGCCTGCTCGGCGGAGCCGGGTACTTCGGCTGGCGCTGGACCCAGGACCAGTACTACATCGGCGCCGACGGCGACTCGGTCGCGGTCTACCGCGGCCTCAACCAGAACCTGGCCGGGCTGAGCCTCTCCTCGGTCTACCAGCAGTTCGGCGACGTCCAGCTCAAGTACCTGCCCGCCTACCAGCGGACCCAGGTCACCAGCACCATCCAGGCCAAGAGCCTGGACGACGCCCGCGACCAGGTCCAGCACCTGAGCGCGCAGGCGGCCGTCTGCAAGAAGGTCGCCGAGGGCGCCACCGGCCAGACCCCCGGCACCACCCCGACCGCGAGCACCGGCGGCGCCACCGTCACCAGCGTCGGGTTCCGCACCACCGGCCCGAGCCCGAGCCCCAGCCCCAGCATCCCGAGCCAGGCCACCGGCAGCCCCACCGCCCCGGCGCCCGCCCCCGGCGCCACCACCACGCTCACCCCGCAGGAGAACGCCCTGGCGGGCAACTGCCCGGCGAAGTAGCGGACCGCCTGTGACCATCCTGGACCTCACCGGCGCCGCCGGACGCCGCCGCCGCGAGACGACCACGATCACCCCGCAGGAGGCGCCCAACCGCCGCAACACCGAGCTGGCGCTGCTGGCCTTCGCGGTGTTGCTGCCGGTCCTCGCGTACGCCAACGTCGGCCTCGCGATGGACGGCAGGGTCCCGGCCGGGATGCTGGAGTACGGCCTCGGCATGGGGGCGCTGGCCCTGGTCGCGCACCTGGTGATGCGCCGCTTCGCGCCGTACGCCGACCCGTTGCTGCTGCCGCTCGCCGCCCTGCTCAACGGGCTCGGCCTGGTGATGATCTGGCGGCTCGACAAGGCCGGGCCGCTGCTGCGCGGCAACTTCCCCGCCGCGGCGAACCAGCTGATGTGGTCCGGGCTCGGCATCGCGCTGTTCGCCGGCGTCATCGTGCTGCTGAAGGACCACCGGATCCTCCAGCGCTACACCTACATCTCGATGGCCGCAGCCCTGGTGCTGCTGGCCGCGCCCGCCTTCCTCCCGGCCCGGCAGTCGGACTACGGCGCGAAGATCTGGATCCACCTGGGCAGCTTCTCGTTCCAGCCCGGCGAGTTCGCGAAGATCATCCTGACGGTGTTCTTCGCCGGCTACCTGATGGTCAAGCGGGACGCCCTGGCACTCGCCAGCCGCCGCTTCATGGGCCTCTACCTGCCGCGCGGACGCGACCTCGGGCCGATCGTCGTGGTCTGGCTGCTCTCCATCCTGATCCTGGTCTTCGAGACCGACCTCGGCACCTCCTTCCTGTTCTTCGGCCTCTTCGTGGTGATGCTCTACGTCGCCACCGAGCGCACCAGCTGGATCGTCTTCGGCCTGCTGATGTCGGTCGGCGGCGCCGCCGTGGTCGCCTCCTCCGAGCAGCACGTCAAGACCCGGATCGACGCCTGGCTCGACCCGATGGCGGCCTTCGCTGCCCACCCCCCGGCCGGATCCACCGAGCAGATCGGCCAGACCCTGATGGCCTTCGGCTCCGGCGGCGTCACCGGCTCCGGGCTCGGACAGGGCCGCTCCTGGCTGATCCAGTTCGCCGCCAAGAGCGACTTCATCCTCGGCTCGTTCGGCGAAGAACTCGGCCTGGCCGGGATGATGGCGCTCTTCCTGCTGTACGGACTGGTCGTCCAGCGCGGCCTGCGGACGGCGGTCGCGGCCCGCGACCCGTTCGGCAAGCTGCTCGCCGTCGGGCTCTCCTCCGCCTTCGCACTCCAGGTCTTCGTGGTCGCGGGCGGCGTCACCGGGCTGATCCCGCTGACCGGTATGACCATGCCCTTCCTGGCCCAGGGCGGCTCCTCGGTGGTCGCCAACTGGGCCCTGATCGCCATCCTGCTCAAGATCAGCGACAGCGCCCGCCGCCCGGCCGCGCCACCCCCCGCCCCCCGCGCCGCGGCGCCGGAACCGACCCGGGCCGCGGGTGCGTGAATGAACGTGCGGTTGACTGTGTCCGCGGCGGCCTCCGGGCGGCCGACCACCGACCGACCGGCCGCCGGCCGAACGACCACCGACCGAACGGTCGATGACCCAGCGACCATCGACCGACCGACCACCGACCGACTCCAAGGGAAGAGGGGACCCGACTCGTGAACAAGCCCATCCGGCGGGTCTCGATCTTCTGCCTCGTACTGATCCTGGCCCTCATGGTCCGCACCAACTGGGTGCAGGGCGTCCAGGCCAACACCTGGGCGGACAACGCCCACAACGACCGGAACAAGTACGACCGCTACGCCTACCCGCGCGGCAACATCATCGTGAGCGGCAGTCCCGTCACGACGTCCAACTTCGTCAACGGCTACCGGTACAAGTACAAGCCGGCCTGGACGGACGGCCCGATGTACGCCCCGGTCACCGGCTTCTCCTCGCAGTCGTACGGCAGCAGCCAGCTGGAGAACCTGGAGGACGGCATCCTGGCCGGCACCGACTCCCGGCTGTTCTTCCGCAACACCCTCGACATGCTGACCGGCAAGCAGAAGCAGGGCGGCGACGTGGTCACCACGATCAACGCCAAGGCGCAGAAGGCCGCCTTCGACGGTCTCGGCGACAAGAAGGGCGCGGCGGTCGCCATCGACCCGGCCACCGGCGCGATCCTGGCCCTGGTCTCCACGCCCAGCTACGACCCGTCGACCATCGCCGGCACCGACAACGCGACCGACGGCAAGGCCTGGACGGCGCTGAACGCCGACAAGAACCAGCCCATGCTCAACCGGGCGCTGAAGCAGACCTATCCGCCCGGTTCGACCTTCAAGCTGGTGACGGCGGCGGCCGCGTTCGAGAACGGCAAGTTCCAGGGCCCGGACGACGCCACCGACACCCCGCAGACGTACATCCTGCCGGGCACCAACACGCCGCTGAACAACGACAGCCCGGACGAGCAGTGCGCCAACGCCACGCTGAAGTACGCGCTGGCGATCTCCTGCAACACGGTCTACGGCAAGATCGGCGCCGACCTCGGCAAGGACAAGATGCGGGCCGAGGCCGAGAAGTTCGGCTTCAACAACCCCAAGCTGACGATCCCGATCGGCGTGGCCAAGAGCGTCTTCCCGTCCGACTCCTCCCCGGACGGCACCGCGCAGGACTCCATCGGCCAGCACAACACCCAGGCCACCCCGCTCCAGATGGCGATGGTCGCGGCGGCGATCGCCAACAACGGCAGCGAGATGGAGCCGTACCTGGTCGAGGAGGAGCGCGCGGCGAACCTCACCACCATCTCCAAGCACTCCCCGCACCAGCTGAGCCAGCCCGTCAGCCCGGCCAACGCGCAGAAGCTCCAGCAGATGATGGAGGCCGTGGTCCAGGACGGCACCGGCAAGAAGGCGCAGATCGACGGCGTCACCGTCGGCGGCAAGACCGGCACCGCCCAGCACGGCCAGGACAACAGCGGGCTGCCGTTCGCCTGGTTCGTCTCCTACGCCAAGGTCGGCAACAGCTCGCCGGTCGCGGTCGCGGTGGTGGTCGAGGACGGCGCGGCGCAGAGCAACGAGATCAGCGGCGGCGGCATCGCGGCCCCGATCGCCAAGTCGATCATGGAGGCGGTGCTCAACAAGTAGCGGCGCCCGTCGGCCGGGGCACCGGCTGGGGCAAGTGGCCCACTCCACCTGCGGCTGTTTGTCACACTGGGAGCCGCGGGAACCGCCGCCCGGATACCGGTCCGGTCACATGCCGACGGCCGGGGCCGGTTGTCGGGTGCGCGACCGGTAGCGTATCCGCAAGCAGCGGGTCTACCCGCCGCCCACCCTCGGCCCCGGCCGTGGGGCCGGGGTCACAGAACCAGGGTGGCGTCGGCGGCGTCCAACAGAGCGTGCGGGGACACCTACGTCACATCCTCACCGACCGGTGAGGGAGAGGGTCGGAACTATGGAAGAGCCTCGTCGCCTAGGCGGCAGGTACGAGCTCGGCGGCGTCCTCGGACGCGGCGGCATGGCCGAGGTCTACCTCGCCCATGACACCCGGCTCGGCCGCTCCGTCGCAGTGAAGACGCTCCGGGCCGACATGGCCCGGGATCCGTCGTTCCAGGCCCGCTTCCGCCGTGAGGCCCAGTCCGCGGCGTCCCTGAACCACCCCGCCATCGTCGCCGTGTACGACACCGGCGAGGACTACATCGACAACATCTCCATCCCGTACATCGTGATGGAGTACGTCGAGGGCTCCACCCTGCGCGAGCTGCTGCACTCCGGCCGGCGCCTGCTGCCCGAGCGCGCGCTCGAAATGACCATCGGCATCCTGCAGGCCCTGGAGTACTCGCACCGGGCCGGCATCGTGCACCGCGACATCAAGCCCGCGAACGTGATGCTCACCCGCCAGGGCAACGTCAAGGTCATGGACTTCGGCATCGCCCGCGCGATGGGCGACGCCGGGATGACGATGACGCAGACCTCCGCCGTCATCGGCACCGCCCAGTACCTCTCCCCCGAGCAGGCCAAGGGCGAGCAGGTCGACGCGCGCTCCGACATCTACTCCACCGGCTGCCTGCTGTACGAGCTGCTGGCCGTGCGCCCGCCGTTCGTCGGCGACTCCCCCGTCGCGGTGGCGTACCAGCACGTCCGCGAGGAGGCGCTGCCGCCGTCCACGTACGACCCCGAGCTGCGGCCCGAGATCGACGCGATCGTGCTCAAGGCGCTCACCAAGGACCGCGACTACCGGTACCAGAGCGCCGACGAGATGCGCGACGACATCGAGCGCTTCCTCGACGGCCTCCCCGTCGCCGCCGCCCAGCAGGCCGCCGCCTACGGCATGGGCGGCCAGGGCTACGGCTACGACCAGCAGGGCTACCCGGCGCAGCACGACCCGTACGGCCAGACCAACATGCTCCCGCAGCAGGGCGCGGCCGGCGCGACCACCATGCTGCCCCAGGTCGGCGGCCCGCAGCAGGGCTACGGCTACCCGGACAACGGCTACGACTCCGGCAACGGCGGCGGCTACGAGGACGACGGCTACGACCGCGGCGGGCGCCGCCAGCCCCCGAAGAAGAACAACACCTCCTGGATCATCCTCGCCGTCGCGGCGGTGCTGGTCCTGGTCGGCGCGTACTTCGTCGTCGCCGCGGTGACCAAGACCACCAGCAGCAGCGCCAAGACCCAGGTGCCCAACCTGGTCGGCCGGACCCTGGCCGACGCCCAGACGGCGGCGAAAAACCAGAGCGCCAAGCTCCAGGTCGCCCAGGTCGACCAGATCCCCTGCCCGGACACGACCGTCAAGGTCGGCCAGGTCTGCACCCAGGACCCGGCCGCCGGCCTCCAGATCGCGCCCGACGGCACGATCAAGGTCCACGTCGCCGGCGCCCCGACCGCCACCGCCGTCCCGGACGAGAGCGGCAAGACCAACTCCGCCGCCACGGCCGACCTGGCGGCCGCGGGCTTCCAGGTCGGCAGCACGGTCTACCAGGACAGCGACAGCGTCCCGCAGGACCAGGTCATCTCGCAGTCCCCGAACGCCGGCACCCAGGCGGCACCCGGCTCGACCGTCGTCCTGACCGTCTCCGGCGGCCAGACCAAGGTCGCGATCCCCAACGTGGTCGGCCAGCAGCAGCAGGATGCCCAGAACGCCCTGGCGGCGCTGAACCTGCAGGTCACCGTCAAGACCAAGGCGACCACCGACCCGACCCAGCAGGGCGTGGTGATCAGCCAGTCCCCGCAGCCCGGCAACGCCAAGAAGGGCGCCACGGTCACCATCACGGTGGGCAAGGCCCCCGACAAGATCGCCGTGCCGATCCTGGTGGGCAAGACCTTCCAGCAGGCCTCCGACCTGCTGGCCTCCAAGGGCCTCACCGGCGTCGTCGTCATGGGCCCGCAGGACGGCAGCGCCATCGTCTTCAACTGCGACCCCCAGGCCGGCAGCCAGGTCGACCCCGGCGCGCAGATCAAGCTGTACACCCAGGCCGGCCCCGCCAAAGGGAACGGCGGGGGCAACTCCTCCTCCCCACCACCGACCCTAGGCGGCGGGTTCTAGGAACCGACCACGAGCGAGGGGCTGCGGACGCCACGGCGTCGGCGGCCCCTTCGCCGTTGTCAGGGCGCCGTCGTTGGCGCCGCCGTTGTCAGGGCAACCGCCCCGGGCGGCGCCGCCTGCCCGCGCCCGGCTCCGAGAGCAGGGTGCACAGCTGGTCCACCCGCCCGCCCAGCGTCCGGACCTCGCAGGAGGTGTCCGCGACGCGCACGCTCAGCGCGGCGACCAACTGCCGCTCCAGCTCCAGCTGTCGCACCAGCCCGGCGTTCGCCTCCCGCAACTCGGCCGGCTCGGCCCGCAGCACGCGCACCGCCCGCTCCACGATCTCCGTCACCAGCGCCTCGGACCACTGCCCGGTGTTTTCCACAGGCCGGGCCCCGGACCGCTCCGCGAGGTCCAGCAACCGCTGCCGGACCGCCCGGGCCACCTCGCTGTCCCGCAGCAGCATCGCCACGTTGAGCACCGCCCGTCGGGGGAAGACAGCCAGGCCGCGACCCGGGGGTTTTCTAGTGGTCACGTTGACCACTAGAAAATGCTGCAGGTCAGCACCCTTGAGTACGGCCAGACCGCTGTCGCGCAGCTCGTCGCGGTGACGGCGGACCACACTGTTCACCGCCTCCTCGTGGACCTCGAAGTAGTCGGCGACCATCCGCGTCGTCACGTGCAGCCCGTCGGGCAGCAGCTCCAGGGCCTTGACCTTGTCGAGTGCCTCGGTGCGCTCCACCAGGGTCCCCCGCATGGTGCGGGATTCGAGAATGACGGCTTCCTGGTTCATGTCGGTTCCCCTCACTGCCATCACTGGGCTCCAGGGGTTCCTGGCCCACCCCATACCGCCGCCGACCGGTGCCGGGCGGAACTACGTCACGCAGACCGGCGCGGCCGGTCCCCGCATCGCGGCCCGTGCCTTGGCCAGGCCGCGCCTGGTGACTTCTGCCAGGTCGTCCCGGGGGGCCGTGTGCTCCGGGAGGCCCGCGCAGGGGCGGCAGATGCCGGGGAGCGGGACGGGGACCCGGCAGCGGCCGCACTCGTGGCGTTCGGGGGCCGGGTCCGCGGGGACGGGCAGCGGGGGCATCTTGCGTTCGAGGCGGTTGCGCAGCAGGCCCGCCGGCGAGTGGATCTGCTGGGGCAGCCCGGCCACCAGCACGGCGGTCAGCTCCTGCTCGGTCACGCCGCGCGCCAGCCACTCGGCGGCCGTCCCGACCAGCCGGGTCACCTCGACCGCCCCCAGCCGCAGCCGCCGGTCCCGGTCGACGAGCTTGGAGAGCAGCCGGGCCGCGCTCGCGATCCGCCCGGACGACTCGGCGCTGACGGCCCCGCCCCCGGCCGGCGGCTCGTCGTCGTCACCACCGCCATCACCGCCGGCGCCGCCATCACCACCGCCATCACCGCCGGCGCCGCCGTCACCGCCGTCAGCTTCGCGTTTTTGATCATCATCCGCCGGGAGGGTGGTTTTAAACCCTGTAGTAACCCCCGGGGTTTGAGTGCCGACATCCCGACTCGCCGCATTCCCGCCAGTCGGCGGGTCGGCCGACACGCCGACGCCCGCGCCCGGGACCGCCGCGTTCCAGGCCGCCTCGACCTCCGCGGGTGAGGTCACCGGGAGTCGGGAGACCAGCACCCGGCTGGCCCACTTGCCGGTCCCCGGCGCCTGCTCGCGGCGTACGTGGACGTAGCCCTCGGCGATCAGCTGCTGGCGCGCCCTGCTGACGGCGGCCCGGCCCTCGGGCAGCTGGGCGCCGATCGAGAGCAGGGTCTCGTCGGTGTCCGAGGGCAGCGAGAGGGCCCACTGGAGGAGGGTCTTGGCAGTCGCCCCGAGACGCGGGTGCCGGACGATGTCGTTGAAGCCGTCGACGGAGCGCGCGGCGACGCTAAAGTGAAAGTGCATGGGAGGTCTCGACTCCTGTGTCGGGCCCCGGGGTGTTGGCGCACCGCCGGGGTCATTCATGGCCATGTGGCGAGACAGACGGTAGCGCACTTGTGACGGTGTGCAACTGCGCTCCCGGGGAACCCTGTTGTCACCTGAAGCCCCATCGACTCACCCCGAACACACCGTCCGCCCACCACGCTTCCCGGTCAACTAACCTGCAAATCAAGCAAGTTGATCGCCAACGAACGTCCGGGCCGACCGGCGCTCCACGCCCGCCCCACCAGCGCACGCGGGGGGCGCGCAGCCTCGCCCGCACACCAGCGAACGGTCAGCGAAGCTCCGGCGGCGGCGTCCGCCGCGCGTCCATCGCGTCCACCCGCACCAGGCTCCCCCAGACCGCCATCCGGTAGCGCGAGGTGTAGACCGGCGTACAGGTCGTCAGCGTGACGTACCGGCCCGGGCCCTGGTACGGCGAACCCTCCGGAACGGGCGCGATGACGCCGGTGTCGAACTTGGAGGTCTGCGGCAGGGTGCCGTCGACCCGGTAGACGTACCAGCTGTCCCGGGTCTCGACCACGATCGCGTCACCCCGGCCCACCCGGTCCAGGTCGTGGAACTTCGCACCGTGCCCGTCCCGGTGGGCCGCCAGCGCGAAGTTGCCTTGCGCGTCCCAGGGCATCGCCGCGCGGTACGGCTCCCGGTAGACCCCGGCCACGCCCTCGTTCAGCACCGCCGGGTCCGTCCCCATCCGGATCAGCGTCTGGTTGCCCCGCCCGAGCGCGGGCACGTGCAGGAAACCCACCCCGTCCCCGGCCCCGTACACCGGGGGCGCGGCGGCCGCCGGGCCCGGGGGGCCGGGCCGGGCCGGGGCCGACCAGCTCTGCCGCAGCCGGTCCCCGGCCTGCCCGGACCGGCCCTCCGCGACCACGTCCGTCCACCACAGCGAGTACCCGACGAACAGCGCCAGCACCAGCCCCGCCGTGATCAGCAGCTCGCCCACCACCCCGAGCAGCGCCGCCACCCGGCTCCGGCGGTGCCGCCCGCGAGCGGGCGCCTCCCGTACCTTCTCCACGCGCTCGCCCCTAGCGACTCCAGGTTCCTGA
This sequence comes from Kitasatospora kazusensis, assembly GCF_039529945.1. Classification (NCBI taxonomy): domain Bacteria; kingdom Bacillati; phylum Actinomycetota; class Actinomycetes; order Kitasatosporales; family Streptomycetaceae; genus Kitasatospora; species Kitasatospora kazusensis. The sequence goes on from NZ_BAAANT010000004.1 coordinate 178,675, forward strand.
CACCTGGTTAACGATGCCTAGTCACCGGCGGTCAGGGCGGGCGGCTCGCCCTGGCTCCTCGGACGTTCCTCCAGCAGCTTGCCGAAGACGATCAGCCGGCCCCGGGCGCTGAACTCCGGCGTGCAGGTCGTCAGCGTGATGTAGCGGCCCGGCTGGCTGAACGGCGAGCCCTTGGGGACCGGCTGGATCACCGTCACGTTGGACGGCGGCGTCTCCGGGATACCGCCCGCCACCTGGTAGGTGTAGAAGGACGTCGCGGTCTCGACCACGATCTTGTCACCGGGCACCAGCTCCCCGATCTTGCGGAAGGGCTGCCCGTGCGTCGTCCGGTGGGCGGCGATGGCGAAGTTGCCCGCCGGGTCGGACGGCATCGCCGTACCCGTGTAGTGCCCGACCAGGCCCTTGTCGAGCACCTGCTGCTTCCCGGTGCCCTCGGCGATCGGGTACTTCAGCCCGAGCCTCGGGATGTAGAGGACCGCGAAGCCCTGCCCCGGCTCGAACGCCCCGGCCGGCTTGGACGCCGCCGAGGACGGCCCGGCGGCCTGGACCGGCGCCTGGTTCCACTGCTGCTCCAGACGGCTGCGGGTGCCGTCGGCCGAGGCATCGGCCTGCACGTTCGTCCACCACAGCTGGTACGCCACGAACAGCAGCATCACCAGCCCGAAGGTGATGAACAGTTCACCGAGCAGCCGGGCCGCCAGCACCCGCCGGGGCTCCTTCGGGCGCGGCCGCACCCCGGCCGCCCGCCCGGCCGCCCTGCGCCGCCCGCTGCCCGAGCGCAGCGCCACCCGGCCCTGCGCCGCCCGCCGCCGGTCCGCCCGGCCCGCACCGGGCCGCCCCGGCCCGGCCGGCGTCCCGGCGTCGGCTATCGCGCGCAGTTGCAGCGTCTGTTCGGCCAGGTACTCCGGGTACCCGGCCGGCTGCCCTCCCACCGGCCAGGGGTCCTGCGGCGCGGGCTCGTACACACCCCAGTCACCCGGGTCCGGCCCGGCCTGCCTGCCCCCCTCCGGGCGTACCGCCGTCACCTGCTCAGCCCCGGCCGATCACCGGCGCGAGACCCGCCGAACGTCCCACGGCCTCCGGGAAGCCGCACTGTCCGAGCCAGTTGGCGAGCATCCGGTGGCCACCCTCGGTCAGCACCGACTCCGGGTGGAACTGCACACCCTCGACCGGGTGCTCACGGTGCCTCAGCCCCATGATCACGCCGCTGTCCGTCCGCGCGGTCACCACCAGCTCCGCCGGGACGGTGCCCGGCTCGACCGCCAGCGAGTGGTAGCGGGTCGCCGTGAGCGGCGAGGGCAGGCCCTCGAAGACCCCGCCGTCCTCGTGCGTGACCTCCGAGGTCTTCCCGTGCAGCAGCTCGGGCGCCCGGCCCACCACCGCGCCGTACGCCACCGCGATCGACTGCAGGCCCAGGCAGACGCCGAACACCGGCAGCCCGGCCTGCGCGCAGTGGTGCACCATCTCGATGCAGACCCCGGCCTCCTCGGGCGACCCCGGCCCGGGGGAGAGCAGCACCCCGTCGAAGCCGGAGCCGTCCGCGCCCCTGCGCACGGCGTGTTCCACCGTCACCTCGTCGTTGCGCACCACCTCGCAGGTGGCGCCCAGCTGGTACAGGTACTGGACGAGGTTGAAGACGAAACTGTCGTAGTTGTCGACGACGAGGATCCGGGGCGAACTGCCGGCGGAGGTCATACGCGCGCCACTCCTGAAGTACGGGGCCCGGTCACCCGGTGCCGCTCTGGTCCACTGTGACGTCGCCGAAGGGCAGCAGCGGCTCCGCCCACGGGAAGACGTACTGGAACAGGACGTAGACCACTCCGACGACGAGCAGCACGGCGAGGACCGCCCGGACGAGGGTGTTCCCCGGCAGGTGCCGCCAGATCCAGCCGTACACGGTGCTCCTAGAGGTTCAGGTCGGGTCAAGACTAGACCGACCCGCCGCCCGGACAGACGGGTATCCCGGAGACCGGGCCCGCGCCGAGGACGCGTACGGGCACCTCACGGCCGGGAGCCCGGGGAGAACGGCGTGAAACCCACCGCCACCGCACCGCACCCGCGCACCCGCCCCCACAGCCGCCACACCGCACCCCCCGGCCGGCGGCCCACCGGGAGCACTCTCAGCCGCCGGAGGCGGACCGCAGGTCGACGGTGCCCGAGTAGGCCGGGACGGTCAGATCGGTGCTCTCCTGGACCTTCCAGCCCAGCCCGTACGCCTCCACGTACCGCAGGTAGTTGCGGATCGACGGGTCGGCCGCGACGGCCGCGCGCAACCCGTCCGTCCGCCCCACCGCCTTGATCACGTACGGCGGCGAGTACACCCGCCCCTGGAGCAGCAGGGTGTTGCCGACGCACCGGACGGCACTGGTCGAGATCAGCCGCTGGTCCATCACCTGGATGCCCTCGGCGCCACCCCGCCACAACGCGTTGACCACGGCCTGGATGTCCTGCTGATGGATCACCAGGTCGTTGACGCCCGGGTCGGGGACCCCGGGGATGCGCGCGGTGGCACCCGGCGGCGCGTCGTTGAGCGTCACGGTCAGGCCCGGCCCCTGCAACGGCTGCAGCCCCGAGGCCTGCTGGAGCGCCTTGAGCTGGGCGGAGTCGGCCGGGCTCTGGCCCTGCTGCTTGGCGAGGGCGTCCGCGCGGTCCTGGAGATCCCCCAGCTGCGCCTGCGCCTGCTGGTTCTGGGTGCTGCGCTGGCCTATCACGTCACTGAGGTGCAGCAGGGTGTTGTCGGTCCGCAGATCGGTGCCCCGGGCGGTCTGCGCGCTGATGTAGAAGAGCAGTCCGGCGAGCGCGAAGACGGCGCAGGTCAGGACACGTCCGACAATTCGGGTGCCGGAACGGCGGCCGGAGCCGGGGTGGGAGGGAATCTTGGAATTAGGCACCGTACCCTTATCTCCTTCAGACCCGGCGAGCCACTACGCTAACGGACGCCGGTGGCATGTGCGGAGCACCGGTCCGGAAGTTCCCAGGCCCCCCTGTGGACATCCGGGCCGATCGCCCCCGCCACAGACCGGTCCCCACCGCCGCCCGCCCCCGCTGCACCCTGCGCGGTCACAGCGCATCGACAGGAGAGCCCCTCGTGCCGAAGTCTCGACTCCGCAAGAAGTCCGACTACACACCGCCGTCGAACGCCACCGCGGTGAAGATCAGTTCTGGTCGCAGCTGGGTAGCACCGCTGATGCTGGCGCTGTTCCTGGTCGGGCTCGTGTGGATCGTCACCTACTACGTGACCAGCGGAACCTGGCCGATCAGCAGCTGGGGCAACTGGAACATCCTGGCCGGTTTCGGCTTCATCGCGGCGGGCTTCGGCGTCTCCACCCAGTGGAAGTAAGCCGGCCCACCGCCGGCCGGCCGGCCTGAGCCCGCCCGGGCTCAGGCCACCGCACCGGTTTCCCGGCACCTGCTCCTGCCCAAGCACCGCCCGGCCACCGGCCCGGGCGGTGCTTCGTGCTGTCCGCAGCCCCGCCCGATCCATCAGACGGTGTGTTTATCCACACGGTTATCCACAGTGGGGAAAAGTCACCTCAACCTGTGGATAACTTTTCTGTCCACGCCCCGTCAAACGCCCCCGAGATCCGGCATAAGCCGAGCTGGACGCGCGTAGCGCGGTTACCCACCAGGGGGGCGCGCACCATGCTGTGCACAACCCGCCCCACGCTGTGGACAACTACCCGTGGCCGCCTCAGGACCCGAGTCGGGCCGTCTCGGCCACCACCATCACCAGGGCCAGGGCCAGCACACCCGCCACGGCCAGCCCCTGCACCAGATTCCGGTTCGCCCGGGGGGCGTACATCAGCCCCACCCCCGCGACGGTTCCCGCCACCAGGCCGCCCACATGGGCCCGCCAGTCGATCGCCGGCACCGAGAACGTGATCACCAGGTTGAAGACCAGCAGCGCGATCACCGGCCCCAGCGGCACCCGGCTGGCGTGGAACAGCACCGCCGTCGCACCCAGCAGCCCGAAGATCGCCCCGGAGGCGCCCCCCGAGTTCGAGTGCCCGTCGGTCACCAGGAAGACCAGGGCGTTCCCCGCCAGGCCGGAGACGACGTACAGCCCGAGGAAGCGCAGCCGGCCCAGCACCTTCTCCAGCTGCGGGCCGAGCACCCAGAGCGAGACCATGTTCGCCCCGATGTGGAACTCGCCGAAGTGCACGAACATCGCCGACACCAGCCGGTACCACTGGTCCGGCCCGGCGGCCACGCCCTGCGCCGCAAAGCCGTGCTGGGCCGGAATGCTGTACACGCTGAGCAGCTGCTGCCAGTCCTTGCGGACGTAGGCCGTCAGCACGAAGACCACCAGGTTGATCCCGATCAGGATCTTGGTGACCAGCGCCTCGTCCCGGACCGGGCGCCCGCCGAAGCGGGTCCGGGCCTGGCGGACCTGCTGACCGCCGGCCCCGCTCACGCACTCCGGGCACTGGAAGCCCACCGAGGCGCTCACCATGCACTGCGGGCAGATCGGGCGCCCGCAGCGGGCACAGGCGATGCCGGTCTCCCGCTCGGGGTGCCGGTAGCAGCCGGGCAGCCCCGGGTGCGCGTCGGCGTGCGGTCGGGCCGGCTCGTCCGGAAGCATCCGGGGTTCCCTCCTCATGGCCAGGGCGTGCCCCACCGTCCCGCTCGGATCGGTGCCGGCGGAAACGGTGGGACACGCCCTGGTCCCGTCATGACCGATCCCGGCGGCGCACACCGTGCCGGGGCGCCTCCGGGACCGCCAAGGTTACTGCGGGCGGCGTCAGCCGCGCTTGATCTCCACCGACTCGATCACGACGTCGTTGACCGGACGGTCGTTGCGGCCGGTCTTGGTGGCGCCGATCTCCGACACGACCTTCTGGCTGGCCTCGTCGAGGACCTCACCGAAGATGGTGTGCTTGCCGGTCAGCCAGGTGGTCGGCTCGACCGTGATGAAGAACTGCGAACCGTTGGTGCCCGGGCCGGCGTTGGCCATGGCCAGCAGGAACGGGCGGGTGAACGCCAGGTCGGGGTGGAACTCGTCGGCGAACTTGTAGCCCGGGCCACCGGTGCCGGTGCCCAGCGGGTCGCCGCCCTGGAGCATGAAGCCGGCGATCACGCGGTGGAAGACGGTGCCGTCGTACAGCCCGCCCTTGCCCTTCTGACCGGTCTTCGGGTCGATCCACTCGCGGGTGCCCTCGGCCAGCTCGACGAAGTTCGCCACGGTCTTCGGGGCGTGGTTCGGGAAGAGCTTGATCACGATGTCGCCGCGGTTGGTCTTCAGGGTGGCGAACAGTTCCTCGGCCATGGTGTGCCTTCCTATCTACCTAGGTGTCTGGACACCGCCGATCATCCCACGCCCCGTCCACGGGCGGACCGCAAGCCCGGGTTGCCCTTCGAAACGAAGGCCGCCGGGCACGCCCCCGCACCTGTCTGCCGCGCCCCGCGTACCCCCAGCCGCCCCCACCCACCACCCGCGTACGGCGCAACCCGGCGCGCCGAGGAACAAATTGCCATGCATGATCTCCAAACAGGTGGAAATGTGCATATTGGACGCCACCGAGGAGGAGAAGCTCGTGACCCGTTTGGACTCAGCTCGTGAAACGGCCGACAAGACCAGGGACACTCTCGCGCCCTATGCCACCACCGCCCGGGACACCGCGCTGCACTACGCGGAGGAAGCGAGGCAGCGGTTCGGACCGGCCCTCGAAGCGCTCGGCCCGAAGGTCGGCTCGGCAGGCAGCCAGGCCAGGACCGGCGCGACCCACGCAGCCCAGGCCGCCCGCGTCCAGTACGCGAAGCGGGTCGCCCCGCAGCTGGAGCAGGCGTTCCTCGCGCTGCCCCCGCAGACCCAGCAGAGCACGCTGAAGGCCGTCCACCGGGCCCAGGAAGCGGCTCTGGCGGCCAAGCACTCCGCGACCAAGGCCGCGGTGACCACCCGGACCAGCGTCGTCCCCAAGGTCACCGAGGCCGTCGACAGCGCCCGCTCGGCCATCACCCCCGTCGCGCAGGAGGCCCAGCTGCGCGGCAGCGCCGCCCTCACCGCCCTGCACGGCCATGTCAGCGCCGCCGAGATCAGCGGGCTGGCGGCCAGGAACGCCAAGCGGGAGCAGCGCAACCACTGGGCCACCGGCCTCGCCGTCGCGGGCACGCTGGCCGTGGGGACCGGCGTGATCGCCTGGCAGTGGTGGCGGCGCCAGAGCACCCCGGAGTGGCTGGTCGAGCCCTCCGCCGCCCAGGACAGCCCCTTCGGTCTCGCCACCGGCTCAGCGCCGGGCGGCGGCCTGTTGAACGGCTCGCACAGCGTCTCCTCGACGTCCGGGTCCACGTCCGGGTCCACGTCCGCCTCCGGATCCACCGCCGCCGGCTCCGGCTCCGGCTCCGCAGCGGGCTCCAACCCGGCCCCGAAGCCGGACCCGGATCCCGCGCCCGATCCCGAGCCCGGCCACCCGGTCCCCAGCGAGCGCCCGAAGCCGCACGACCCGCGCAAGCCGCACTGACGGCCCCGCCCCCCTGACGAGCCGCCTCGGCCGCCGCCCCACCTCACCCGGGCCGGCGGCCGAGGCACGGGGCCCCGGGCCACAGGGGCTAGCCGTCCGACCCGTCCGGCCGGGCGCCCGGCCGGCTGTCCAGATAGGCGGCGATCCGCGCCGCGTCCCACCCGTGCACGGCGGCCAGCCCGGCCGCCAGCCGGCCCAGGTAGGCGGCCGACGGCGCGTTCAACGCGGCCTCCGCACTCCGCCAGGGAGCCGTGAACGTCAGCACGGGGTAGCCGTCCAGCCCGCCCGGGCAGACCAGCGTCTCGTACCGGCCCGGGCCGAACCGGGCCCGGCCCGTCGCCAGCACCTCGCCCAGGTCCAGGTCGGCGCCGGGCGGCCGGTGCATCTCCTGGGCCGCGACGTCGCAGAACTGCCCGGCCGTCAGCAGGTAGGCGCAGGCGGGCATCTCCCCCGGATCCAGCGGGTCGTAGAAGCCCATCCCGCCGGTCCACACCCTCGACTCCAGCGCGAAGTAGAGCCGCCCTGGCAGCAGCAGCGGGACCGTCCGCACCGGCGGCCGCCGGTCCCGGCAACCGGGAAAGCCCCGGACCGCGCCCTCCGGCCGCCCGCCGGCCAGGTAGCAGGCCAACCGGTCGGGGTCCATGTTCGACCCGTAGGCCGCGTACCAGACCGGCGCCGCCGCTCCCGGGGCCGTACCCGCGCCCACGTCCGCGCCCGGGAACGGTCCCGGCCGCCGCACCGCTTCCCCGTCCACCGGCCCACCTGCCTACCCGTTCCGGCCGCGCTCGCAGCGCTCGCCGCTCTCGCCGCTCTCGCCTCGGAGACGACGAACGCCCCGGACCGTGACCGGTCCGGGGCGTTCGTGCACGTGGAGCTTAGGAGACTCGAACTCCTGACATCTGCCTTGCAAAGGCAGCGCTCTACCAACTGAGCTAAAGCCCCGTGCGGTTTGCTGCGCACAAGCGTACCCGCTCCTGCGGACAATCTGTGAGCAGGTATCCGTCCGAGCGGGATCCGGGCCGGGCCCCGACCGTCCGGTCAGGGCCGACCCGTGCCGGAGACCGCGAGCGGCCTCCGGAAGATCGTCCGTCTGCCTCAGCGGGAGGCGGGAACCGGGTCGGTCGCCTCGGTCCACAGGTCCTGCTCGGCACGGTCCGCCTGGACCTGACGGTAGACAAAGAAGCCGCCGAGGGCGACCAGGGCGACCAGGAGAAGCTTCTTCACCGCGGGACCTCGTCCTTCTTGCTTACTTGGGGGCGGACTCGGCGGAACTCTCCCGGAAGAGGGGAGAGACCGGCTCGCGAGTCCTCGGGTGTACGAGCACGAACCAGCGGTCCTGGCAGCTGACCGCCCTGCGGCCGATGATACACACCGGTAACCCGTTCCCGGGTGGCCGCCATCACCTCCAACCGGCCGATCCGAGCACCGGATTGACGCCACGCCTCCTGTCATACCGCAGGCCCGGCGACCCCCTCAGCGACGCCAGACCCACCGGCCCCGCCGCAACTGAGCCACATCCGCCCGCGCCGCCCGGACATCCGCCGCCACCTCGCACAGCCGCAGGCTCATCGCCCGCACCAGCCCACGGTCCGCGAGCAGCATCCCCTCGCACCGCGCCAACCGGTCCCCGACCGTCCCGGCGAGCAACCGCCGCTCCAACTCGTCCACCATTTCGGCGTAGTCGAAGGACGAGCCGGCCCGCGACCTCCGCACGGCCGCCTCGGCGTCGAGCAGGTACCGCCGCACCCTCCGGGCCACCTCGCTGTCCCGCAGCAGCATCGCCACGTTGAGCACCGCCCGCCGGGGGAAGATGCCCAGGCCGGCGCCCGGAACTTTTCTTAGCTGCATGTTGAAGCTAAGAAAATCCTGCAGGTCAGTGCCCTTCAGCACGGTGTACCCGTTCTCCTGCAACTCCGCCCGGTGCCGGGTCACCACCGCGTTGATCGCCCGCTCACCGACCTCGAAGTAGTCGGCGAGCAACCGCGCGGTGAGGTGCAACCCGTCGGGCAGCAGTTCCAGCGCCTTGACCTTGTCCAGCACGTCGACCCGCCCGGCCACGCTCTCGCGCAGGGTCCGGGATTCGAGCAGGGCAGCTTCCATCGGCATGGGGATGCCTCCATGGTTGAAGCGATCTGTGAACGGCCCGATCACCCAGGGCACGCGGGGCCGGGCATCCGCCGGCAAGAGCAGAGGTCGCGTCACGTCCACAGATCCCATGACCGGTTCTGTCGCCCGGCTATCCCCAGATTCACAGCAGTTTCGAGTCGTCCCACCCAAGATGCCTCTGCGCACCACCCTCAACGAGCAGAAACCGCGCGAGGTCACGCCCCCGGGGGAAGAACACCCGGGATCACCCGGACATCCCGGGGAAGGAGCGGAACAAGCAGAAGGCCCGGAGTGAATCACTCCGGGCCTTCTGTGCAGGTGGGCCTAACAGGACTTGAACCTGTGGCCTCTTCCTTATCAGGGAAGCGCTCTAACCGTCTGAGCTATAGGCCCTTGCCGCACTCAAAGATTAGCGGACCGGCGGCCGATCTCCCAAATCCGTATCGGCGGCCACTCCCGCGGCGGGTCCGGAGCCGCTCCCGGGGCCGACGGCAGGGGCAACGGCGGGGGTCGCGGCGGCGGCCGCGGCAGGGCTCCGCAGCTCAGTGGCCCGGTCACCGCCGAGCCACTGCTCGCGGGTGGGCGGCAGGCCGCTGTCGCCGCCGGTGGCGGTGCGGACGGCCAGCACCTGGTTGACCCCGATCCGGTTCTCCTCGAAGGCGAGGGCGCAGGCGGCCATGTAGAGCCGCCAGACCCGGGCCCGGCCACGGCCCACCGCGCGGGCGGCCTCGGCCCAGTTGGCCTCCAGGTTGGACACCCACTCCCGCAGGGTCAGCCCGTAGTGCTCGCGGAGCGACTCGACGTCGCGGACTTCGAAGCCGGCCTGTTCCAGCAGCGAGACCGTGGTGCCCACCGGCGACAGCTCGCCGTCCGGGAAGACGTACCGCTCGATGAAGGGGCTGGTGACGTACGGCTCACCCGGCCGGCTCGGGCGGCGGGCGATCTGGTGGTTGAGCAGCCGCCCGCCCGGGGCGAGCAGTTGGTACAGGCCTGCGGCGTACGTCAGGTACTGGGAGGTGCCCACGTGCTCGGCCATGCCGACGCTGGAGACCGCGTCGAACGGGCCGTCCTGGATCTCGCGGTAGTCCTGGAGCCGGATCTCCACCCGCCCCTCCAGGCCGGCCTCGGCGACCCGCTCGCGGGCCAGCGCGACCTGTTCGGCCGAGATGGACACCCCGACCACGTCGACGCCGTAGTGCCGGGCCGCGTGGACGGCCAGCGAACCCCAGCCGCAGCCCACGTCCAGCAGCCGCATCCCGGGCCGCAGGCCCAGCTTGCGGCAGATCAGGTCGAGCTTGGCCTGCTGGGCGTCCTCCAGGCTCTTCGCGCCCGGCTCCCAGTACGCGCAGGAGTAGACCATCGAGGAGCCGAGCACCAGGCGGTAGAAGTCGTTGCCCACGTCGTAGTGGTGGCTGATCGCCGCCCGGTCGCGGCCCCGGCTGTGCAGCCGCCCCTGGGCCGGGCGGGCCTCCTCGGGCGGCGGGACGGGCTGCGGCCCGAACACGCCCGCCCGCAGCGCCGCCGCGGCCAGCCGGCGGCCCCTGGGGCCCACCGCGTCGCGCAGGCCCAGCTGGAGGTCCTTGAACGCGGGGCTCTCGGAAAAGCGGGCGACGGCCGTCAGCACGTCGTACAGGTCCGCGTCGGGTGCCAGGTCCAGGTCGCCGGAGACGTACGCCCTGACCAGGCCGAGCTCGCCCGGCTGCCAGAGCAGCCGGCGCAGTGCCCGGCGGTTGCGCAGCACCACCAGGGGCGCGTCGGGCGGGCCGGCGGCGCTGCCGTCCCAGGCCTGCACCCGGAGCGGGAGCCGGGTCTCCAGCAGTTCTTCCAGCGCTCCGACCAACTGCGTTGCGATCCGCGCCACCGCGCGCCACCTCCGACCAGCTGAACCACCCGACATCTGCCCGGCCCCGGACATCGCGGACAGCTAACCCAGCACGCCTCGGGGGGCACCCGTCGGCGCGCCGGGACACCACAGCTGTCACCCGAACGCCAACGGGCCCCGGAGGCTGCAACAGCCTCCGGGGCCCGCTCATTCCGGGATCACCGGGTTTTCCGACGGTGCGTCAGCACACCTGCCGGAGGGTGGCCGCAGGACCGGCCGGCCCGGGGGTCAGTCCTCTTCGGCGAGCGTCAGCTCGATGCCGCCGGTGAAGCCCGCGGCCGTGTTGTAGATGAAGGCCGACAGGGTCGCCAGCGCCGTCATCAGGACCACGTCCACCACGGCGATCAGGCTGGTGAAGAGCATCACCTGGCTGAACCCGATGTAGTCCATCAGGTTGAGGCCGCCGTTCGTGTCCGAGCCGGTGACCTCCTTCAGCGTGCTGTTGATGGAGGTGAAGACGCCCAGCCCGTCCAGTGTCATCCACAGCACGGCGGCCGCGACGATCATGATGATGCCGACCGCGAGCGAGAGCAGGAAGCTCACCTTCATGACCGACCAGGGATCGGCCTTGGTCACCCGCAGCCGGGCCTTGCGGACCCGGCCGGAGAGACCGCCCTGCTGACCGGCCGGCCGCTCGGGCCCGCCCCGCCGCGGGGCAGCGCCACCCGCCGGAGCGCCCGCGTTGGTGCGGGTGCCGCGCGCGGGCGTCGGCTGGCCCTTGGTGTACGTCGTCGGCTGGGAGAACCCGGCCGCCGGCGGCGCGGCCGGCGGCTGCGGCACCCCGCGGCCGTACGTGCCTCCGCCCTGGCCCTGGCCCGCCGAGGCCACCGGCGGCATCAGCGAGGTGGACGCGGCCGGGTGCTCGGCCGGAGGCTGCGGCGCACCGCCGTACGGCATCCCGCTCTGTCCGGCGCCCGGCAGGCCGCCCCCCGCGGCACCTCCCGCAGCACCCGTGGCTCCACTCACCCTGGTCCTCCCGCAGTAACCCGCCAGGCCGGCGATCCGCCCTGGTCGTTTCAGTCCTCGTCCGGTGCCGGGCCGATTGCCCGGTACCGGTCAGTGGCCGGTGCCCGGCCCTTCCGGGCAGGCACCGGCCACCAAGGCTTGCGGTCAGGCCTGTCCGGCCGAGCCACCCGCCGTGGTACCACCATCGTTCTCCTCGGCCGAAGTGTCACCCGAGATCCCGGCCGTAACCGAATTCTCATGGTCAGCACCCTCGACCGGAGCCGAGATCCCGGGCACGGAACCCTCGTCCTCGGCCAGCTCCTCGTCCTCCGCCTCCGCGTTGCGGGCCATGCCCACGACCGCGTCGCGCTTTCCGAGGTTGATCAGTTGGACGCCCATGGTGTCACGTCCGGTTTCACGAACTCCGGAAACCCTGGTACGGATCACACCGCCCGAGAGCGTGATCGCCATGATCTCGTCGGTCTCCTCGACCACGAGGGCCCCGACCAGCGATCCACGACCCTCGACGATCTTGGCGGCCTTGGTGCCGAAACCACCGCGTCCCTGAACACGGTACTCGTCCACCGGAGTGCGCTTGGCATAACCGCCGTCGGTGGCCGTGAAGACGAACGTCCCCTCCCGCACCACGTTCATCGACAGCAGCTCGTCGCCCTCACGGAACGCCATGCCCTTCACACCCGAGGTGGCCCGGCTCATCGGCCGCAGCGCGTCGTCGGTCGCGGTGAAGCGGATCGACTGCGCCTTCTTCGACACCAGCAGCAGGTCGTCCTCGGCGGAGACCAGCTCGGCGCCGATCAGCTCGTCGTCCTTGCCCTCCTCGTCCTGCCGCAGGTTGATCGCGATCAGGCCGCCGGAGCGCGGGGAGTCGTAGTCCTTCAGCCAGGACTTCTTCACCAGGCCGGCCCGGGTCGCCAGCACCAGGTACGGCTTGTCCAGGTAGGTCCGGACGGCCATCACCTGGGTGATGTGCTCCTCCGGCTGGAAGGCCAGCAGGTTGGCCACGTGCTGGCCACGGGCGTCGCGGCCCGCGTCCGGCAGCTCGTAGCCCTTGGCGCGGTAGACCCGGCCCTTGTTGGTGAAGAACAGGATCCAGTTGTGCGTGGTGGTCACGAAGAAGTGGTCGACGAGGTCGTCCTGCTTCAGCTGGGCACCGCGCACGCCCTTGCCGCCGCGCTTCTGCGAGCGGTAGAGGTCGGACCTGGTCCGCTTGACGTAGCCGCCACGGGTGATCGTGACGACGATGTCCTCCTCCGCGATCAGGTCCTCGACGGACATGTCGCCGTCGAAGGGGATCAGCGTGGAGCGCCGCTCGTCGCCGTACTTCTCGACGATCGCGGTCAGCTCCTCGGAGATGATCTCGCGCTGGCGCGGCGGGGAGGCCAGGATCGCGTTGTACTCGTTGATCTTGGTCTGCAGCTCGTCGTGCTCGCTCTGGATCCGCGCGCTCTCCAGCGCGGCCAGCCGGCGCAGCTGCATCTCCAGGATCGCGTTGGCCTGCAGCTCGTCGATCCGGAGCAGGTCCATCAGGCCGCTGCGGGCCGCGTCCGCACTCTCCGACGCCCGGATCAGCGCGATCACCGCGTCGATCTGGTCCAGCGCCTTGAGCAGCGCCCGCAGGATGTGCGCCCGCTCCTCGGCCTTGCGCAGCCGGAAGGTCGTCCGGCGGACGATGACCTCGACCTGGTGGCTCACCCAGTGCCGGATGAACGCGTCGAGCGACAGCGTGCGCGGCACACCGTCCACCAGCGCCAGCATGTTGGCACCGAAGTTGGTCTGCAGGTCGGTGTGCTTGTACAGGTTGTTCAGCACGACCTTGGCGACCGCGTCGCGCTTGAGCACCACCACCAGCCGCTGACCCGTCCGGGACGAGGACTCGTCGCGGACGTCGGCGATGCCGGCGACCTTGCCGTCCTTCACCAGGTCGGCGATCTTCAGCGCCAGGTTGTCCGGGTTCACCTGGTACGGCAGCTCGGTGATCACCAGGCACTGCCGGCCCTGGATCTCCTCGACCTCCACCACCGCGCGCATGGTGATCGAGCCGCGGCCCGTCCGGTACGCGTCCTCGATGCCGCGGCGGCCGACGATCAGCGCACCGGTCGGGAAGTCCGGCGCCTTGATCCGCTCGATCAGCGCCTCCAGCAGCTCCTCGTTGGAAGCCTCCGGGTGCTCCAGCGCCCACAGCGCACCCGACGCGACCTCACGCAGGTTGTGCGGCGGGATGTTGGTCGCCATGCCGACCGCGATACCGGTGGCACCGTTGATCAACAGGTTGGGGATGCGCGACGGCAGGACGGTCGGCTCCTGCGAGCGGCCGTCGTAGTTGGCCGCGAAGTCGACGGTCTCCTCGTCGATGTCGCGCATCATCTCCATGGCGAGCGGCATCATCTTGCACTCGGTGTACCGCATGGCGGCGGCCGGGTCGTTGCCCGGGGAACCGAAGTTGCCGTTGCCGTCCACCAGCGGCATCCGCAGCGACCACGGCTGCGCCAGGCGCACCACGGTGTCGTAGATCGAGGTGTCGCCGTGCGGGTGGTAGTTGCCCATCACGTCACCGACGACGCGGGCGCACTTGTAGTAGCCCTTCTCGGGCCGGTAGCCGCCGTCGTACATCGCGTACAGCACGCGGCGGTGGACGGGCTTCAGCCCGTCGCGGACCTCGGGCAGCGCACGGCTGACGATCACGCTCATCGCGTAGTCGAGGTAGGAGCGCTGCATCTCGGTCTCGAGCTCGATCGGCTCGACCCGGGACACGAAGACGTCGGTGGCTGCGCTATCGGTGCGTTCCGGCTGCATGTCGCCGTCGGGACGGTTCTCGTCGACCACTGGTGGTCAGTTTCCTTTCACGCGTGACTGGTTGTGTTTGAGCGGGACGGGCCCGGTCACACGTCCAGGAAGCGGACGTCCTTGGCGTTGCGCTGGATGAAGGAGCGGCGGGCCTCGACGTCCTCGCCCATCAGCACGGAGAACAGGTCGTCCGCACGGGCCGCGTCCTCCAGGGTGATCTGCTGGAGCAGGCGGTGCGCCTGGTCCATGGTGGTGATCCGCAGCTCCTCGGCGTTCATCTCGCCGAGACCCTTGAAGCGCTGGATCGCGTCGTCCTTGGGCAGCCGGCGGCCGGCCGCCGTACCGGCGGCGATCACCGAGTCCTTCTCGCGGTCCGAGTAGACGTAGTCGAAGTCGTCCCGGCCCCACTTGATCTTGTACAGCGGCGGCATCGCCAGGTACACGTAGCCGGACTCGACCAGCGGACGCATGAAGCGGAACAGCAGGGTGAGCAGCAGGGTACGGATGTGCTGCCCGTCGACGTCGGCGTCCGCCATCAGGACGATCTTGTGATAGCGGAGCTTGGACTCGTCGTAGTCCTCCTGGATGCCGCAGCCGAAGGCCGAGATCAGCGCCTGGACCTCGGTGTTCTGCAGCACCTTGTCGATCCGGGCCTTCTCGACGTTCAGGATCTTGCCGCGGATCGGGAGGATCGCCTGGATGCGCGGGTCACGGCCCTGCTTGGCCGAGCCGCCGGCGGAGTCACCCTCGACGATGAAGATCTCGCACTCGGCCGGGTCCTTGGACTGGCAGTCGCTCAGCTTGCCGGGCAGCGAGGCGCTCTCCAGCAGGCCCTTGCGGCGGGTCAGGTCGCGGGCCTTGCGGGCCGCCATCCGCGCGCTCGCCGAGTTGATCGACTTGCGGATGATGTCCGAGGCCTCGTTGGGGTTGCGGTCCAGCCAGTCGTTCAGGTGCTCGTGGACGACCTTCTGCACGAAGGTCTTCGCCTCGGTGTTGCCGAGCTTGTCCTTGGTCTGGCCCTCGAACTGCGGCTCGCCCAGCTTGAGCGAGATGATCGCCGTCAGGCCCTCGCGGATGTCCTCGCCGGAGAGGTTCTCGTCCTTCTCGCGGAGCAGCTTCTTCTCCCGCGCGTAGCGGTTGACCAGGCCGGTCAGCGCCGCGCGGAAGCCCTCCTCGTGGGTGCCGCCACCGTGCGTGTGGATGGTGTTGGCGAAGCTGTAGACCCCCTCGGTGTACGAGGAGTTCCACTGCATGGCGATCTCCACCGAGATCGCCTTGCTCTTGTCCTCGGCCTCGAAGTCGATGACCGTGGGGTGGATCATCTCGCCCTTGCGGGAGTTGAGATGCGTCACGAAGTCGGCGATGCCGCCGTCGTACTTGTAGGTGACCGCGAGCGGCTTGCCCTCGTCGTCGACGTGCTCCTCGCGCTCGTCCGTCAGCGAGATGGTCAGCCCCTTGTTCAGGAACGCCATCTCCTGGAAGCGCCGCGAGAGCGTCTCGAAGGAGTAGACCGTGGTCTCGAAGATCTCCGGGTCGGCCCAGAAGGTGACGCTGGTGCCGTTCAGGCCGGTCGCCTCGTGCTGGGCCAGCGGGGCGGTCGGGGCGCCCTGCTTGTACTCCTGGGTCCAGCGGAAGCCGTCCGTGTGGATCTCCACCGCGAGCCGCGTGGACAGCGCGTTCACGACCGAGACGCCGACACCGTGCAGACCGCCGGAGACCGAGTAGCCGCCGCCGCCGAACTTGCCGCCCGCGTGCAGCACCGTCAGCACGACCTCGACGGCCGGCTTCCCCTGGCTCTCGACCATGCCCACCGGGATACCGCGGCCGTTGTCGACCACCCGCACCGCGCCGTCGGGCAGGATCGTCACCGCGATGGAGTCGGCGTGCCCCGCGAGCGCCTCGTCGACGGAGTTGTCCACGACCTCGTACACCAGGTGGTGCAGGCCGCGCTCGCTCGTCGAGCCGATGTACATGCCCGGGCGCTTGCGGACGGCGTCGAGACCCTCCAGCACCTGGATCTGGCTGGCGTCGTAGGACTGGCCCGTCGCGGGGTCGGTGGGGACAGCGGTGTCGGACAAGTCTGGGTTCTGGCTGGAGTTGCCGGAATCGGCCACGAAGCGCCCTCTCTGGCACAGCGCGCGGCCGCACTCCCGCCCGCTGTACGGGGGGCCTGCGACCACGGCGTTTCGACTCGGTTGCTGCAAGCAACTGTGTTTGGCTCTTAGTCTACCGGTAGGACTGACAGAGATGGGCGTTTGGCAGCCCCTGAGGGCAGATGTGCCGCCCTGAATCCCCTCTGCACATGTCCCGATACTCGCCAGGGGGGCTTAGCGGCCGCAAAAGGGCCGTCAGGGGTTCCGGAGGATCCGGTTCCCCTGCCACCCCGGCTACCCCCAGGTGTCCCCGGGACCCTTGCTCCCCGGCGCTCGCAGCCGGCCGTACGACCGGTTCGGCGCGTCCGGCCCCTGCACCTTGATCACCCGAACCGTGCCGTGCCCCAGCTCGTGGTTCAGGCGGGCCACCAACTGCCGTGCCAGCAAACGCAGTTGAGTCGCCCAGGCAGTGGAGTCGCACTGCACCGTGAGCACCGCCTCCGCCTCGGCGAAATGCTTCGGCACACAGTGCGCCGCGATGTCGGGACCGACGATCTGCGACCAGCGCCCCATCACCCCGCCCACCGCCGCCGGCGCCTCCCAGCCCCGCTCGGTGATCAGCCGGTTCAGCGCCGCCCCCAACGGCACCGGGTCCCGCCCGTCCGCCCGCGCACCGCTGCGCAGCCCGTGCCGCTTGGCCTCACGCTTCTCCCGCACCTGCTCGCCGCGCTGCCGCGCCTGCTCCTTGGCCGCGCGCAGCGCCACCCGCGCCAGGTCCACCCCCGACAGCTCCGGGGTCCGCGCATCCGGATCGCTCACCGCGATCTCCTCTCCGCTGCTGTATCCCCAGGCTGTGGACAGTCCACTGTACGGCTCCGCCGGACACGACCATCGACGGGCAACCACGACAGGGGCGCGAGGAACTGCGCGAGATCGGAAGGCAACCACCTGTCGCCCTACCGTCTTCGCGCAGTTCCTCGCGCCCCTGGTCCGTACGCCTAATGGATGCGGGTCACGTCCCCGTCCGCGACGGCGAACCGGGCTCCCGCCAGGGCCTTCGGCACGTCCTCCGGCACCGCCGCCGTCACGAGGACCTGCTCGGCCCCCGCCACCAGCTCCGCGAGGCGGTCCCGCCGCCGGGCGTCCAGCTCCGCGAAGACGTCGTCGAGGATCAGCACCGGCTCCCCGCCGTCGGACCGCAGCAGCTCGTACGAGGCCAGCCGCAGCGCCAGCGCGTACGACCAGGACTCACCGTGGCTCGCGTACCCCTTCGCCGGCAGCGGGCCGAGCCGCAGGCCCAGCTCGTCGCGGTGCGGGCCGACCAGGGTCAGGCCACGGGCGACCTCCTGGCCGCGGACCTGCTCCAGCGCCGCCAGCAGCTGCTGCTCGGCCTCCTCGCGGCTGGCGGGCCGCTCGCCCTCGAAGGAGCTGCGGTACTCCAGTACCGTCTCCCCGCCCCCCGGCGCCAGTTGCTCGTACGCCTGCGCCACCAGCGGCTGCAGCGCGTCGACCAGGTGCAGCCGGAAGGCCGTCAGTTCGGCGCCGGCCTGGGCGAGATGGCCGTCCCAGACCTCCAGGGTGGAGAGGTCCGCGCCCCGGCCGCCGCCCGAGCGCCGGGCCGCGGCGGCCGTCTTGAGCAGCGCGTTGCGCTGCTTGAGCACCCGTTCGTAGTCCTGCCGGACGCCCGCGAGCCGGGGCGCGCGGGCGGTGAGCAGCTCGTCCAGGAAGCGGCGGCGCTCGCCCGGGTCGCCCTTGACCAGGCTGAGGTCCTCGGGGGCGAACAGCACCGTCCGCAGCAGGCCCAGCACGTCACGCGGGCGGACGTTGTCGGAGCGGTTGATCCGGGCCCGGTTGGCCTTGCCGGGGGTGATCTCCAGCTCGACCAGGGTGGTGCGGCCCTCACCGGACGGGCCGGTGCGCAGGATGCTGGTGCGGACCACCGCCCGCTCGGCGCCGAGCCGGATCAGCGGGGCGTCGGTGGCGACCCGGTGGCTGCCCAGGGTGGCGACGTAGCCGATCGCCTCGACCAGATTGGTCTTCCCCTGGCCGTTGGGGCCGACGAAGGCCGTCACACCCGGGTCGAGGGGCACCTCGGCCCGGGTGTAGGAACGGAAGTCGGCGAGCGACAGATGCGCGACGTGCATGGCTGTGGACTGCGCCCGCCTTCCGATCCGGTGGTGCTACTTGGACTCGACCGCGTGGCCGCCGAACTGGTTGCGCAGCGCGGCGATCATCTTCATCTGCGGGGAGTCGTCCTGACGGGACGCGAAGCGCGCGAACAGCGAGGCGGTGATCGCGGGCAGCGGGACGGCGTGGTCGATGGCGGCCTCGACCGTCCAGCGGCCCTCGCCGGAGTCGGCGGCCCAGCCCTTGAGCTTGGTGAGGTGCTCGTCGTCGTCCAGGGCGTTGACGGCCAGGTCGAGCAGCCAGGACCGGATGACCGTGCCTTCCTGCCAGCTGCGGAAGACCTCGCGGACGTCGGTGACCTCGGGGGCCGCCTCCAGCAGCTCCCAGCCCTCGGCGAAGGCCTGCATCATCGCGTACTCGATGCCGTTGTGGACCATCTTCGCGAAGTGCCCGGCGCCGACCGCGCCCGCGTGGACGGAGCCGAAGGCGCCCTCCGGCTTCAGCGCCTCGAAGACCGGCTGCACCTTCGCGACGTGCTCGGCGTCGCCGCCGTACATCAGCGCGTAGCCGTTCTCCAGGCCCCAGACACCGCCCGAGACACCGCAGTCGACGAAGCCGATGCCCTGCGCGGCGAGCGTCTCGGCGTGCTTGATGTCGTCCGTCCAGCGCGAGTTGCCACCGTCGACCACGACGTCACCGGGGGAGAGCAGCTCGGCGAGCTGGTCCACGGTGTCCTGGGTCGGGCCGCCGGCCGGGACCATCACCCAGACCACCCGGGGCGCCTGGAGCTTGCTGACGAGGTCTTCGAGGCTGTCGGCGTCGGCGAGGTCCGGGTTGCGGTCGAAGCCGATGACGGTGTGACCTGCGCGGCGGATGCGCTCGCGCATGTTGCCGCCCATCTTGCCGAGACCGATGAGGCCGAGCTCCATGACAAGTCCTTCACTGTGGTGACGTTGCCTGACTGCGGCGCCGTTGCCGCGCACCCTGAGCCTACGGCGTGCAGCGGACCGCACACCGCAACCCGAACAGGGGCGCGGGGAACTGCGCGCGCAACCGTGCACGTACGTCGTGCCCTGGTCGCGCAGTTCCCCGCGCCCCTGTGGGTGATCCGTTGCGTACGGCTGCCCGGCGTCAGCCGGAGAGACGCACGGGCATGATCAGGTACTGGTACGCCTCGTCCGCCTCGGCGTCCACCGAGGGCTTGCCGCTGAGCAGAGCGGGCTTGGTCGAGGTGGTGAAGCTCAGCTGGGCGTAGGCCGCGTCGATGGCCTTGAGCCCCTCCTCCAGGTACCCCGGGTTGAAGGCGATCGAGATGTCGTCGCCCTCCAGGTCCGCGTCGATCCGCTCGACGGCCTGGGCGTCGTCGCCCGAGCCGGCCTCCAGGGTGAGCACGCCCTGCTCGAAGCTGAGGCGGACCGGGGTGTTGCGCTCGGCGACCAGCGAGACGCGCTTGAGCGCCTCCAGGAACGGCTGGGTCTGGATCGCCGCGACCGCGTTGAACTCGGTCGGGAAGAGGCTGCGGAACTTCGGGAACTCACCCTCCAGCAGGCGGGTGGTCGTCCGGCGGCCGGCGCCCTCGAAGCCGATCAGGCCCTCGCCGGCCCCGCCCGAGGCGAGCGCGATGGAGACCGTGTCGCCGCTGCCCAGGGACTTGGCGATGTCCTGCAGGGTCTTGGCGGGGACCAGCGCGACGGCCGAGATGTCCGACTGCTCGGGCTTCCACAGCAGGTCGCGGACGGCGAAGCGGTACCGGTCGGTGGCGGCCAGGGTGATCCGGTCGCCCTCGATCTCGACCCGCACACCGGTCAGCACCGGCAGGGTGTCGTCCCGGCCGGCGGCGACGGCGGCCTGGCTGACGGCGGCGGCGAAGACCTCGCCGGAGACCGTGCCGGTCGCGGTCGGCATCTGCGGGAGTGCCGGGTACTCGTCCACAGGCAGGGTGGGAAGTGTGAATCGCGAACTGCCGCAGACCACGCTGACCCGCATGCCGTCGGTGGAGATCTCCACAGGCCTGTTGGGAAGGTTCCGCGAGATGTCGTTCAGCAGCCGGCCCGAGACCAGGACGGTGCCCGCCTCCTCGACGTCCGCCTCCAGCTCGACCCGGGCCGAGACCTCGTAGTCGAACCCGGACAGCGCCAGGCTGCCCTCCTGTGCCGTCAGCAGCAGGCCGGCCAGCACCGGCACCGGCGGCCGCGCCGGGAGGCTGCGGGCAGCCCAGGCCACCGCCTCCGCGAGGACGTCACGCTCCACCCGGAACTTCACCGGTAACCGCCTCCTGCATCCTGCTGTCGCATCGCTCTTGATCATCCAGTCGTTCGTGGTGGTCGCCCACCGGCACCTGACCGCCGAGGCTGTGCCATCCGGATCCCAGGTGCCGAAGGACAGTCTGACGTACTCCACCGACAGACGGGGCAGACGGGCGGAAGCAACCCGAACAGACGTCGGGATCCGGTTGTCCACAGTTTTCGGGCCACCCCGCTGTTAACCGAGTCCAATGGTCTATAGGTGTAGTGGTAGTAGTAGGGCCTGTGGATACCGTGGATAACCCCGTTTCCGCAGGTCAGACCCTGTTTTCTGTCCACAGGTGCTGTGGATGGCGGGTGTGGACAAGTAGGGCCCGGTGTGGACAACTCTGGGTTACCCACAGGGCACTCTGAGTATCCACAGGTTATCCCCAGCTCCGTCCCCAGATCATGGACCGGTTATCCACGGGGCGCCGTCAACGACACGTGACGCCTTTCACACTGGCCGGTGAACAGTTGCCCAATGTTGTCGAACTGTGGACGCAGCTGTGGAGAACCTGGGGATAACCACTGGTTTCCTGGGGACAGCCGGTGGATAACTCGGCTGGCGGTCTGACGGCCCGTCGACTGTCCACAGCCTGTGGATAACCGTTGTGCACAAGTCCACAGGCACCTGACCTGCGTCGAAGAGCGTAACGGCGCCGGGCCTGTGGAGGAATTCTGGATAACTCGGGGCTCCCCAAGCTGTGGACGGGGAAAAACCACCCGATCCTGTGGATTACTGCTCCTCGGCCCTGACCTGTTCGAATTGATGGTCAGATGTTCGGCCCGGCAGTCGGCTTGGTGCAGCGGCGACTGTGTCGATACTGCCCGGCCCGGCGCGGCCTTACACCTCTCTCCTCGCTCCGAGCACCCGGGTGGCCCTGCTGCCCGCCGGCCGCACCGGCCGCGCTCCGGGCATCTGCCGCCCGCACCCGTCGGGCCCGTCCGCGCCGCCCTCGGCCCGCCGTCCGTCGGCTGCCGTCCGCAGCCGGGCCCCGTCCGTCGGCCGCAGGCCACCCGTAGCCCGCAGCCGGGGCCCGGACATGCCGAAGGGGAGCCAGGGTGCTCCCGGCTCCCCTGACTCCCCTGCTGCGCCCGCCCGGTGGTGCGGGCAGGCCCTAGCTCTTGATGCGGTTGGTCAGCTCGGTGACCTGGTTGTAGATGGAGCGGCGCTCGGCCATCAGCGACCGGATCTTGCGGTCCGCGTGCATCACCGTGGTGTGGTCCCGCCCGCCGAACTGCGCGCCGATCTTCGGCAGCGAGAGGTCCGTGAGCTCACGGCACAGGTACATCGCGATCTGACGTGCCGTCACCAGTACGCGGCTGCGCGAGGATCCGCAGAGGTCGTCCACGCCGAGCCCGAAGTACGCCGCCGTCTGCTGCATGATCACCTGCGCGGTGATCTCCGGCCCGGCGTCCTCGTCGCCGCCCGGGATGAGGTCCTTGAGGACGATCCCGGCCAACTCCAGGTCCACCGGCGCCCGGTTGAGGTTGGCGAAGGCGGTGACCCGGATCAGCGCACCCTCCAACTCCCGGATGTTACGGGTGATCCGGGACGCGATGAACTCCAACACGTCGGCAGGAGCGTTGAGTTGCTCCTGGATCGCCTTCTTCCGCAGGATCGCGATCCGGGTCTCCAGCTCGGGCGGGGTGACGTCGGTGATCAGCCCCCACTCGAAGCGGTTGCGGAGCCGGTCCTCCAGGGTGATCAGCTGCTTGGGCGGCCGGTCCGAGGAGAGCACGATCTGCTTGTTGGCGTTGTGCAGGGTGTTGAAGGTGTGGAAGAACTCCTCCTGCGTGGACTCCTTGCTCGCCAGGAACTGGATGTCGTCCACGAGCAGGATGTCCATGTCCCGGTACCGCTTGCGGAACGCGTCCGCCTTGCCGTCCCGGATCGAGTTGATGAACTCGTTGGTGAACTCCTCCGAGCTCACGTACCGCACCCGGGTGCCCGGGTAGAGGCTGCGCGAGTAGTGCCCGATGGCGTGCAGCAGGTGGGTCTTGCCGAGCCCGGACTCGCCGTAGATGAAGAGCGGGTTGTACGCCTTGGCCGGAGCCTCGGCGACGGCCACCGCCGCCGCGTGCGCGAAGCGGTTGCTCGCGCCGATCACGAAGGTGTCGAACAGGTACTTGGGGTTGAGCCGGGCGGCGGGCTCGTCCTTGCGGGAGCCGCCGGCCGGGGGCGCGCCGGGCGGCGCGGGCACACCCGGGCTCGGTACGCGCTCCGGCGGGCCGCCGCCGGTGCGGGCGGGCGGGCCGGACTGCGGGCGGGTGTCGGGCAGCAGCGGGCCGGGCCCGGACTGCTCCGACGCCGGTCGTGGTGCACCGGCCGGCGGCCGCCGGCCGGGCCCCGGGCGCGGCCGGTCCGCCGGAGCGCCGTACGCGCCGCCGAACAGCTCGCCCTGCCCGCCGCCGCCCTCGCGGCCGCCCGGCTCGCCCCGGTGCTCGGGCTCCTCGCGCCGGTACTCGGGGGAGCGCTGCTCCCAGCCGCGGTCCTGCCCGGCGCCCTGGTCGGTGTCCTGGCCGCTGTCCTGGTCGGCCCAGCCGCCGGTCTGCGCGCCGCCGTACGGTGCGGGCCGCTGGTCGTAGCCGGCCGCGTCGTACCGGCCGCGCTCGTAGCCCTGCTCGGTCGGCTGCTCGTAGGAGCGGCCGTAGTCCCGGGCCGGGTAGTCCTCGGCGGAGGGCCAGCGGCCGGGCTCGGCCGGTCGGGCGGCGCGGGCGGGGTAGTCCGGCTCCTCGCGGTACTGCTGCGGGGACCACTCCTCGGGCTGCGGTTCGGCCAACGGCTGCTCGGCCGGGGCGGGCGCCGCGGCGGGCGGTACGGCGTTGGCGTCCACCATGACGGCGATCCGGACCGGGCGGCCGAACTCGCGGCTGAGCGTCTCGCTCAGCTGCGGCATCAGCCGGCCCTCCAGGACCTGCTTGGCGAACTCGTTGGGCGCCGCGAGCAGGGCGGTGTCGTGCATCATCCACATCGGCTGGGTGCGCCGCACCCAGGTCTTGTCCTTGTCCCCGACGCTCGTGTCGTTGACCAGCCGCTCGACGACCCGCGCCCAGACGACGACGAGATCGCTGTTGACATCAGCCACTGGTGCACGCTTTCTCGTTCCCCGGAAGGGGGGTGTCAAGGGACTTCGGGTACCGACCCGAGGGCTTGGCCCGGTGGGTGAGCCTGGTGGACGGGTCCGGTGGATGAGCCTGGTGGACGAACAAACCCGACAAGTCCTGCAACGGTAGTCAGGCGGCAGGACTGATTCAAGTTGTTGTCCACAGGCTGTGGGTGAACGGCCTCAAGGCCAGGGTACGGGTGTTCAGGGCGGGTGCGGGCCTTGCGAGGACTGGCCTCTATCATGATCGGGAGGACTCCCGGGCGGCTTTGGCGGGCTCCCGGCCGTCGGCCGGTTTGACCCCCCGCCCCCGTCCCGCGTACCGTAACCAGGTCGAGTTGTCGATGGCCGCTGCCGCATGTCCGCGGGTCCACCCGCTTCCATAAGGCGCGCAGCACGGGCGCCGTGGATTGCCTCAAAACCCAGCCGACCTGGGTTGTCGGGGCCGGCCGCCTCTCTCTGGGAAGCCAGTGGGAGGGGATCACGCGGACGCACGGTGACGGCCAAGCGATTTCCCGTCATCCTTCGATTCACCCCAGGAGCCCCCGAGTGAGCAAGCGCACCTTCCAGCCGAACAACCGTCGTCGCGCGAAGACCCACGGCTTCCGGCTGCGGATGCGTACCCGCGCCGGCCGCGCCATCCTGGCGACTCGCCGTGCCAAGGGCCGCGTCAGCATCTCCGCCTGATCCGCGTCAAGGGTCTGCAGTGCTGCCCCCCGAGAATCGGCTGCGGCGGCGCCAGGACTTCGCGACCGCGGTGAAACGCGGCCGTCGAGCCGGTCGGCCCCTTCTGGTCGTCCATCTCCACAGAGATGGCGAGGCCAGGGGGACGGCCGACCGGACCAGCGACTCCAGCCCGCACGTCGCCGAAGGGCTTCCTTCGGCGCGTGCGGGTTTCGTCGTGAGCAAGGCCGTCGGTCCGGCGGTCGTGCGCAACCTGGTGAAGCGTCGTCTGCGTCACCTGGTCCGCGAGCATCTGCCCAGGTTGCCCGCAGGTAGCCTGATAGTGGTACGCGCGCTGCCCCCGGCAGCGACGGCCTCGTACCTCGAACTGGAGCACGACCTGGATGCGGCGCTTCGGCGGCTGCTCCGGGCTGAGCCGACCGGCAGTGCGCCGACGGGAGCAGGGCGATGAAGTACCTGCTGATGGGCCTGATCAGGCTCTACCAGTGGACCATCAGTCCGCTGCTCGGACCGGTGTGCCGCTACTACCCCTCGTGCTCGCACTACGGGTACGACGCGGTGCGGGTGCACGGCGCGGTCAAGGGCTCCGGCCTGACCGCGTGGCGCATCCTGCGTTGCAACCCGTGGTCACCCGGCGGGGTCGATCATGTTCCGCCGCGCAAGCACCCGGTCTGGCACCGTCGGCTGCGCGATCTGCTGAGCCCGAAGAGCGGGACCGCCGGGCCTGAGCCGGTGGCCAAGCCCGATGTCCAAGGAGTCTGACCGGTGACCTGGTCCTTCCTCAACCCCCTGTACACCGCGGTGTCCTGGATCATTGTCCAGTTCCACTCGCTGTACAGCCACGTCTTCGACCCGAATGGCGGGTGGGCCTGGGGTCTCGCGATTGCCTCCATGGTGGTCGTCATCCGGATCTGCCTGATCCCGCTTTTCGTCAAGCAGATCAAGTCGACCCGGGCCATGCAGGCTATCCAGCCGAAGATGAAGGCCATCCAGGAGCGCTACAAGAACGACAAGCAGCGCCAGTCCGAAGAGATGATGAAGCTGTACAAGGAGGCGGGGACCAACCCCTTCTCCAGCTGCCTTCCCATCCTCGTACAGATGCCGTTCTTCACCGCCCTCTACGGCGTGCTGGCCTCGGTGGCCAACAACAAGCACATCGGCGTGATCCAGGGCGACCTGCTGGCGAGTGCGCAGCAGGCCCACATCTTCGGTGCCCCGCTGTCGGCGAAGTTCCTGGGCAGCCACACCCTGAACGTCCAGATCGTCACTGCCGTGATGATCGTGCTGATGTCGCTGTCGCAGTTCATCACCCAGCGCCAGCTCATGACGAAGAACATGGACCTCACGGTCAAGACGCCGTTCATGCAGCAGCAGAAGATGATGATGTACGTCTTCCCTGTCATGTTCGCCGTGATGGGCGTCAACTTCCCGGTCGGTGTCCTGGTCTACTGGCTCACCACCAACGTCTGGTCGATGGGCCAGCAGCTGATCGTGATCCACAACAACCCGACGCCGGGCAGCAAGGCGTTCCAGGAGCGGCAGGCCCGGCTGAAGAAGGCCGGCCGGCTCAACCCGGACGGTTCGGTGATCAAGGTCGGGCTGCTCGCCAAGATCTCCGGCGGCGGCGCGGCCAAGAGCGCCACGGCCACGGCGGAGGAGACGGTCGAGGGCGCGGTGCAGGTCCGGCGCCAGCAGCCGCGTAAGCAGACCAAGGCGCAGCGCCAGCAGGCGGCCGTGCACCCGCAGGGCGGTGCCGGCCAGACCGGTCTGGCCAAGGAGCCGGAGGCGGAGACCGCTTCGGCTCCGAAGGACGCGGTGCCGGGGCCGGCCACCGCCAAGAGTGCGGCGGCCCAGGGCTCGGCGGCCCAGGGCTCGGCAGCCAAGGGTGCGGCGCCGGCCAAGCCGGGTACCCGGCAGCAGCCGAAGCGCGGCGGGCAGCAGGGCGGCCAGCGGCCGAAGAAGAAGTCCTGATCCGGCTTCTCCTGATCTTCGTTCCCGGCCCGACCCAAGGGCCTATCCCTGAAGGAGTCCAGCAGTGACGGAAGGCACCACCTCCGCTCTTGAGGCCGAGCCCGAGACTGCGCCCGGCGCGGGCGCCGCTGAGAGCCTCGTCTCCCGCCTGGAGCAGGAGGGCGACATCGCGGCCGACTACCTGGAGGGTCTGCTCGACATCGCGGACCTCGACGGTGACATCGACATGGATGTGGAGGGCGACCGCGCTCTGGTGTCCATCGTCAGCGACGGCAACGACCGCTCGCTGCAGCGTCTGGTCGGCCAGGACGGCGAGGTGCTGGAGGCGCTCCAGGAGCTGACCCGGCTGGCCGTGCACCGGGAGACCGGTGAGCGCAGCCGTCTGATGCTGGACATCGCGGGCTTCCGGGCCCGCAAGCGGTCCGAGCTGGCGGAGCTGGGCAGCAAGGCGGCCGAGCAGGCGAAGAGCTCGGGGGAGCAGGTCAAGCTGCGCCCGATGACGCCGTTCGAGCGCAAGGTCGTCCATGACGCGGTGGCGGCGGCGGGTCTGCGCAGCGAGTCCGAGGGCGAGGAGCCCCAGCGCTGTGTGGTCGTTCTGCCGGTCTGACACCGGAGGCGGTACCCAGGCCGGCCCCGTCCGCTTCGTGCGGACGGGGCCGGTCGTTCATATCCTGCGTTGCACGGCCCGTGTTTCGGTCTCACAGCCCGTGTTCCCGTGCTGTGTTTCACGTGAAACCGGGCGCACGTGAAACAGTGGTCGAGTGCGGTGGGTGGAGACGGTGAGCGGAGAAGCTGAGATGGACACGGACGGCGTGGCGACCGAGGGCACCCCGGTGGAGGACACGGAGGCCGACCGGCCGAGTCTGCCCGAGGCGCCGGCCGTGGCGCGGGAGGTCTTCGGGGAGCGTTTCCCGATGGCCCTGCGCTACACGGAGCTGCTGGCCACGGCGGGTGTGCAGCGCGGGCTGATCGGTCCGCGTGAGGTTCCGCGGCTCTGGGACCGGCATGTGCTCAACTGCGCGGTGCTGGCCGAGCTGCTGCCGGCCAACGCCTCGCTCTGTGACGTCGGCTCGGGCGCCGGGCTGCCCGGCATCCCGGTGGCGATGGCCCGGCCGGACGTCTCGGTGACGCTGCTGGAGCCGCTGCTGCGCCGGACCACCTTCCTGGAGGAGGTCGTCCGGGAGCTGGGCCTGGACAACGTGACGGTGGTGCGCGGCCGGGCCGAGGAGATGATCGGCAAGCTCTCGGTGGACGTGGTGACCGCGCGGGCGGTGGCGCCGATGGAGCGGCTGGCGGGCTGGGGCCTGCCGCTGCTGCGGCCGTACGGGCAGATGCTCGCGCTCAAGGGGGACACCGCGGAGCAGGAGCTCGCCGAGTCGCGCTCCGCGCTGACCAAGCTGGGCGCGGTGAAGTGGTCGGTGATCTCGGTCGGCGAGGGCACGCTGGAGACCTCGACCCGGGTGGTCCGGGTGGAGGCGGGGGAGAGCCCGGGCGGCGTCAAGGCGGCGACCCGGCGGGCCAAGGCCGCGCGGGCGGGCCGGGCGGCCAAGGGCGGCGACGCGGGCCGGGTGGCGGGTCGCCGCAGGCGCTGACCTGCGGCCGGCGGGCCGGACGGCCGACGGACAGCCGCTGAGCGGCCGCCGGGGGCAGCCGGGCGCCGGGGTGCGGGAGAGCGGGGCAGGGGCGGTCCGGGGCCGGTCGACCGGCCCGGGACGGGGAGTGTGCCCGGATGGTCGGAGTGTCGCACCGTCAGATTTCCGACATTTGTGGGCATGGTGTTTCCTGTGAAACGTCGCTCCCTGCTTTCCGGCAGTTTCGATCAGCGGCTCCGCCGCGGGCTCGGTCTCATCCGGTCGGTGACTGTCGCCGCTCCGGTTTCACGTGAAACACTGACCAGCATGCAGGACTCGGAGACCGTCGACCAGATCGATGACACGCCCCCGCCGCGCTCCGCGCAGGCCGCGGCTCGGGCCCTCGGACAGTCCGTCGAGGCACTGCCCAGGCCGGCCGCCACCCGGGTGATCGTGGTGGCCAACCAGAAGGGCGGGGTGGGGAAGACCACCACCACCGTCAACATGGCGGCCTCGCTGGCCCTGCACGGACTGCGGGTCCTGGTGGTGGACCTCGACCCGCAGGGCAACGCCTCCACCGCGCTCGGGATCGACCACCACGCCGAGGTGCCGTCCATCTACGACGTCCTGGTGGAGGGCAAGCCCCTCGCCGACGTCGTGCAGCCGGTGGTGGACGTCGAGGGGCTGTTCTGCGTCCCCGCGACGATCGACCTCGCCGGTGCCGAGATCGAGCTGGTCTCCCTGGTGGCCCGGGAGAGCCGGCTGCAGCGCGCGATCGCCGCGTACGAGCAGCCGCTCGACTACATCCTGATCGACTGCCCGCCCTCGCTGGGGCTGCTGACGGTCAACGCGCTCGTCGCGGGCCAGGAGGTGCTGATCCCGATCCAGTGCGAGTACTACGCGCTGGAGGGGCTCGGCCAGCTGCTGCGCAACGTGGAGCTGGTGCGGGCGCACCTGAACCAGGCACTGCACGTCTCGACCATCCTGCTCACCATGTTCGACGCCCGGACCCGGTTGGCGTCCCAGGTGGCGGACGAGGTCAGGACGCACTTCCCGGAGGAGGTGCTCACGACGGCCATCCCGCGGTCGGTCCGGATCTCGGAGGCGCCGAGCTACGGGCAGACCGTCCTCACCTACGACCCGGGTTCGGCCGGGGCGCTCTCCTACCTGGAGGCCGCTCGTGAGCTCGCACTCCGGGCGGTGGTGGCCGTGGACGCGGCAGAGGGTCACGGCTCGGTGGGGCAGCAGCGGAGCGCGACGGGCGCGCCGGCTGTCCCGATGGCACAGCACGGCACGATGGAGGACAACCGGTGAGTGGTGGGCGCAGAGGTCTGGGACGCGGGCTCGGGGCACTGATCCCGGCGGCGCCGTCCGCCGCACCGAGCGGGGCTCCGGCCGGTACCGCGGTGGCTCCGGCGAGACAGGGTGGGACGACCGCGGTGGCGGGCACCGGTGCGGTGTCCCCGGGCGCGCTGCCGGTGCTGCCGGCCGACCGCGGCACGGTGGCGGCGAAGGTCGCGGCGGAGAGCGTGCGGGAGCAGTCCGTGCTGCCGCAACGCAGCGTGCTGGAGGCCGCGCTCAGCCCGGTGGAGGGTGCCAGGTTCGCCGAGCTGCCGCTGGACTCGATCACGCCGAACCCGCGCCAGCCGCGCGAGGTCTTCGACGAGGACAAGCTCGCCGAGTTGGTCGCCTCCATCAAGGAGGTGGGTCTGCTCCAGCCGGTGGTCGTCCGTCAGGTCGGCGCCGACCGCTTCGAGCTGATCATGGGCGAGCGGCGCTGGCGGGCCTCCCGGGAGGCGGGTCTCGACCTGATCCCCGCCATCGTCCGGGCCACCGACGACGACAAGCTGCTGCTGGACGCGCTGCTGGAGAACCTGCACCGGGCCGAGCTCAACCCGCTGGAGGAGGCGGCCGCGTACGACCAGCTGCTGCGCGACTTCTCCTGCTCCCACGACGAGCTGGCCGACCGGATCGGCCGGTCGCGCCCGCACGTCTCCAACACGCTGCGGCTGCTGCGGCTCTCCCCGGCCGTGCAGCGCCGGTTGGCGGCGGGCGTCCTGACGGCCGGGCACGCGCGGGCGCTGCTGGGCGTGCCGGACAGTGAGCGGCAGGACCAGCTGGCCCGGCGGATCGTCGCGGAGGGGCTCTCGGTGCGGACCACCGAGGAGCTCGTCGCGGTGCTGGACCAGGACGAGAAGCCGCAGCGCGGGGCCGGTCCGAAGGCGGGCAAGATCCTCTCGCCGGCCTTCAACGACCTGGCCGGGAGGCTCTCCGACCGTTTCGACACCCGGGTCAAGGTCGAGGTCTCGCAGCGCAACGGGCGGCTGGGCAAGGGCAAGGTGGTCCTGGAGTTCGCTTCGGTCGAGGACCTCAACCGGATTCTCGACAGCCTGGCCCCGGGCGAAGAGGGACTGCGTCTCTCGCAGGGCTGAAACCGGTGGTGCCGGTCGTGGGAGCGGCGAGTCGCTCGGCGGGTGCATGTCTCACGTGGGTTCGGTTTCACGTGAAACATGCACCCGTTCTGTTGTGGGAGGAAGCTCGGTGGTGTGACGGCCCGTCGGGCTAGGAGGAGGTGCACGGTGGGACGCAGGATCGCTCCGCTGACATTGGACAACCTCGCGGATCTTCCGACGACCTGCCGGTCCTGCGTGTTCTGGGAGCTCGACCCGGTCAGTGCCAAGGCGGCGGTCGAGTCGGGCAGACCGGAGCTGGAGAAGGAGGGCTGGATCTCCGCGGTGCTGCTGGAGTGGGGGTCCTGCGGCCGGGTGGTCTACGTCGACGAGGTCCCGGCCGGCTATGTGCTGTACGCGCCGGCCGCGTACGTCCCGCGCTCCCAGGCGTTCCCGACCAGTCCGGTCTCCCCGGACGCGGTGCAGCTGATGGTCAGCCGAGTGCTGCCCGGGTACCAGCGGCAGGGGCTGGGACGGGTGCTGGTGCAGACCGTGGTCAAGGACGTGGTCGGCCGGGGGTTCAAGGCGATCGAGGCCTTCGGTGCGGTCGGCCGGGAGATCCCCAGCTGCGTGCTGCCGGCCGAGCATCTGCTGGCGGTGGGCTTCAAGACCGTTCGGCCGCACCACCGCTACCCGAGGCTGCGGATGGAGGCGCGCACCGCGCTGTCCTGGAAGGGCGATGTGGAGACCGCGCTCGAACGTCTCCTCGGCGGCGCGCGGAAGGAGCCGGCACTCCGGCCGTTCTGACCCACAGCGGGGGTTCGGCCGAGGGCCCGCCGGTACGGGCGCGGGCGGGCCGGTTCAGGCCCGGAAACGACGCAGGCGGGCCCCGGGTGATCCCGGGGCCCGCCTGCGTCGTACCGGTTCAGCTGAGGCTGGCTCAGATGAACTCGGCGAGCTCGCGCAGCAGCGCGGCCTTCGGGCGGGCACCGGTGATGGTCTTCACCAGCTGGCCGCCCTGGTAGACGTTGAGCGTCGGGATGGAGATCACGTTGTACGTGGCGGCGGTCGTCTGGTTGTTGTCGACGTCCAGCTTGGCGATCGTGATCTTGTCGCCGTGCTCGCCGGCGATCTCTTCGAGGATCGGGGCGACCTGGCGGCACGGGCCGCACCAGGTGGCCCAGAAGTCGACCAGGACGGGCTTGTCGCTCTTGAGAACCTCTGCGTCGAAGGTCGCGTCGGTCACGGTGATGGTCGCGGTGTCGCCGGCCACGGGAACTCCTAAAGGTTGCGAACGAGGTGGTGCTGGGCTCTGTCTCCGCTCGGCACCTGCTAGGTGGACAACAACGGAGGCGGGTGTTCTGTTTCGGCTCGGCGGCGCTGTCAGGGGTGCGCTGCCTCACGTCCGGTAGTCCGGTCGGGCCTGTGTCAGGTGGGAAGCCGGCCGGCGGCGGTGCCTCCGGTGCGGTGTCACGTGAGATGGTCTGGTGCGGTGCCCGGTCCGTGCGGTGTTTCACGTGAAACACCGCACGGACCGACAGTTCCACGTGGAACAGCGCCCGGGCGGGAGGCCGCGCCGAGCCGGGGGAGTGGCTCGGTCAGACCGCGACGGCGGCGGCCTGGGCCTCCAGGTCGGCCAGCGAGGCGAGGTAGCGCTCGGCGTCCAGCGCGGCGGAGCAGCCGGTGCCGGAGGCCGTGATCGCCTGGCGGTAGGTGTGGTCGACGACGTCGCCGGCCCCGAAGACGCCGGGGATGTTGGTCCGGGTGGAGGGGGCCTCGACCTTGAGGTAGCCCTCGGCGTCCAGGTCCAGCTGGCCCTTGAAGAGGTCGGTGCGCGGGTCGTGGCCGATCGCGATGAAGAGGCCGGTGACCGGCAGCTCGCGCTTCTCGCCGGTGGTGGTGTCGCGCAGGGTGACACCGGTCAGCTTGGGGTCGCCGTGGATCTCCTCGACCGCGCTGTCCCAGGCGAAGCTGATCTTCGGGTCGGCGAAGGCCCGCTCCTGCATCGCCTTGGAGGCGCGCAGGCTGTCGCGGCGGTGGATGACGGTGACGCTGCGGGCGAAGCGGGAGAGGAAGGTCGCCTCCTCCAGCGCGGTGTCGCCGCCGCCGACCACGGCGATGTCCTGGTCGCGGAAGAAGAAGCCGTCACAGGTCGCGCACCAGGAGACGCCGCGGCCGGAGAGCACGTCCTCGCGGGGGAGGCCGAGCTTGCGGTGCTGCGAGCCGGTGGTGACGATCACCGCGTGGGCGCGGTGGACGGTGCCCTCGGAGTCGGTGACGGTCTTGACGTCACCGGTGAGGTCGACCGCGACGATGTCGTCCGGGATCAGCTCGGCACCGAAACGCTCGGCCTGGGCGCGCATGTTGTCCATCAGCTCGGGGCCCATGATGCCGTCCCGGTAGCCGGGGAAGTTCTCGACCTCGGTGGTGTTCATCAGGGCGCCACCGGCGGTGACGGCGCCCTCGAACACGAGCGGCTTGAGGGAGGCTCGGGCCGTGTAGAGCGCGGCGGTGTAGCCGGCAGGGCCGGAACCGATGATGATCACGTTACGGACGTCGCTCACTGCATCTCCTGGTTCGCATCGCGACCCGCGCTTCAGCGGGGAGGGCGGTCATGCTCCGCCGCCCGGGACAACGGCTCACCAGTGTCGCTCATTCCCAGGCCCCTGTGCAGCATCCGCCCGAGGCTTGGGCCGGGCGGGCCCTGAGGCCCGCCGTCAGACCTCCGTCCGCGGCGCTTCGGGCGACGACGGGAGTTCGACGACGGGCCTCAGCGGCTCGGCACGGTGCGGTGCAGGACCACGGTGGCACCCGGGCAGCCGGAGGTGACCAGGTAGACGTCCAGCTCTCCGGGCCGGCCGGGCAGCGGGTAGACCAGGGCGGTCACGTCGGCCGGGCCGTAACGTCCGTGGCCGACGGCGAGCGGCGCCTCGGCGCCGTGGCCGGTGGCGGCCGGGAGGCAGTCCGGCAGGGCACCGGCCGGGGAACCGCCGAACGCGGTGGTCGGCGGCGCTGAGTCGGGCCCCGTGGTGTCGGGCTTCGGGGAGGCGGCCGGCCTCGGTTCGGCGTGGAAGGACTCCGCCCGCTGGCTCGGGGCCTTCGGGGTGCCGGAGGCGGCCAGCAGCTGTTGGATCTGCGCGGTGAGGAGGCCGTCCTGGTAGACCGGGCCGTCGGCCGTCGTGCCGGGCCGCCCGACCGAGCTGTCGGCCGCGGCGGAGGCGCTCGGGTGCTGCCCGGCCGGATCGGTCTGGCGCACCAGCAGCGCGGCCAGACCGAGGGTGGTGAGGACGGCGGCCGTCCCCACCAGGATCCGCCGCCGTCGGGACCGGGGCCGGCCCGGGCCGGTGCCTTCGCTCCGACGGTTCGGTGGGGCGAGGGCACCGGACAGCGGCGCGGGGGCAGCGGGCACCGGCGCGCGCACAGCCTCGGGCGCGTTGCCGCTCTCCTCGGCCGCCTCGCGGGCTGCGGCGGCCGCGGCGGCTTCCGCGGCCAGGGCGGAGTCGATCCGTGCGGCCACGTCGGCGGGCATCGGGGGAGTGTCCACCGAGCCGAGCAGCTCTCGTACCTCGGTCAGCGCGGCGAGGGTGTCGGCGCACTCCTCGCAGCGGTCGAGGTGCTCCTGGAGAGCGGGCAGGTCGGCGGGCCCGACGAGCCCCTCGGACAGGTCGGCCAGCAGATCGATGTCGGGATGCGGGAAGGAACCGTCGGCAGCGGACCAGGAAGGGGCGTGGGGCGTCATCGGGGAGTCACCTCTCCTTCCAGGGCCTGGTCGGGGAACGCGAACCGCTGACCCGGAGCAGCGGCCTCCGGGGTGTTCTCCGCGAGCGGGGTCCCTGCTGGGACGGAACCGGTGCCGATCGGGTTCCGTCCCGGTGTGGAGGAGGGCGGTGCAGGCGGTGTTTCACGTGAAACACCGCGCGGCGCCGCCGGCGCGGGGGCCGCTCCGGTGCTCAGGGGTGTGCGGCCCGTCGGAGCGGGAGCCGTCGCCTCCGGGCGGGCCGGTGTTTCACGTGAATCCTCCGGACCGCCCGCCCGGAGGTGGCGCACCAGGGGCAGGAGCTTGGCCCGGCCCCGGGCGCAGCGGCTCTTGACGGTGCCGACCGCGACGCCGAGCACTTCGGCGGCCTCGGCCACCGGGTACCCCTGCATGTCGACCAGGACCAGCGCGGCGCGCTGTTCGGGCGCCAGTGCGGCCAGCGCGTCCGTGACCTCGCGGCGCAGCTCCGCCCGGACGACCTGGGTGTCGGCGGGTTCGGCGCTGCCGAGCAGGGTGTCGAGGCGTTGCGGGTCCTCGTCGAGGGATCCGGTCCGCCGGGTGGCGGTACGCCGGGCGCGGTCGAGGCAGGCGTTGACCACGATGCGGTGCAGCCAGGTGGTGACGGCGGACCGGCCCTCGAAGGTGTGGGCGGCGCGGAAGGCGGAGACCAGCGCGTCCTGCAGCGCGTCCGCGGCCTCCTCGCGGTCGCCCAGGGTGCGCACCGCGACGGCCCACAGCCGGTCCCGGTGGCGCTGGACGAGGAGGCCGAAGGCATCAGGGTCCCCGGCCGTGTGGCGGGCCAGCAGCTCGGGGTCGGAGGGCTCCGCGGTCACGCAGCCCTCCTCGTCCGGTCCGGTCAGCCCGTGACCTTGATCTCGGCCACCCGGCCCTGGAACTTGTCGTCCTCATCCTTGGGGATGTCGGTGAGCCAGATCAAGAGGTAGCGGGTGTTCAGTACGTGGTCGGGCTTCAGGACGACCTCGGTGCCGGTGCCCTTGGCGACCGCCGTCCCCAGCGAGTCGAGGCCGGCCTTGTCGGCCGTGGGCGCGGTGGTGGCGGAGCCGGGGGCGGCGCGGAGTTCGACGCCGGTCCGGCCGGTGAGCTGGACGTCCACCGAGCTGACCTGTTTCGTCGAGCCGAGGTCGAGCAGCAGCCCGGTGCCCTCCTTCCAGGCGCCGAAGGGGGAGTCGTAGGAGGAGGTCTGCCAGTAGGTGTCCGGCTTGCCGTCGATGGCGTTGCCGGCCGTCTCGGCGTGCTCCGGCTGGTCGCCCAGCGCGTTGAAGGACTGGATGCCGGCCACCGTGAGCGGGTGCCCGGCCGGTACCACCGGCCGGGCCGAGGAGCCGGGGGTCTGGCCGGCGCCGACGCTGCTGCCGGGGTCGGGGGCGGTGTCCGTCTTGGAGCCGTGCAGGTTGCTGACCAGTTGCCAGGAGCCGACGCCGATGGCGGCCAGCGCCACCGCGGAGGCGGTCCAGCGGAGCAGCGTGTGGAGCTTGCGACGCCGGCCGGGCCGGGCCGGGCGCGGGTGGGGCGCGGCCGCCGGTTCGGCGCCGACGGGGCCCTGCGGGTGTGCCTGGGAGGGGGCGTGGCCGGGGGCGTGGCCGGGGCCGAGCGGGTGCTGGGTCTGCGCGGGTCGCCCGGCGGGGTAGCGGGGCGGGGTGTACGGCGGCAGCTCCGGGGGCTCCGGCTGACGGATCTTCGGCAGCCGGGTGATCGCCTCGGCGAGCTGCTCGGGGCTGGTGAGGGGTTCCTGGTGGTGCGGCGGGTGCTCGCAGACGGCCCGCGCGGCCAGCTCTGCGAGCCCCTTGTGGACTCCGGCCTTGACCTGGTCCGGCGGGACGCAGCCGAGGTCCCTGGGCAGCCCCTGGAGGTCGTACCGGTCCTCGGGGTAGGGCCAGCGGTGGGTCAGGGCGGCGTACAGCAGGGCGCCGATGGCGCGGGTGTCGGTGAGTTCGGCCTCCTCGGCGGAGAGCCCGCGCAGGGCGGCCTCCACGGCGATGCCGTTGATCCGGTACTGGCCGGACTCGGTGCGCAGGACGCACCTCGGGGTGAGCCGGAGGTGGGCCTGCCCGCGGCGGTGCGCGGTGGCGATGGCGTCGGTGACCTGACGTGCCATCTGGTAGGCGTCGTACGGCTCCATCGGACCGTCGGTGAGGAGCTGGGCGAGGTCCTTGGCGCCGGGGAGCCACTCCCGGACGACGTAGACCAGTTCGCCTTCCTGGACGGCGTCGAGCACCTGGACGAAGCGCGGATCGCCGAGCAGCGCGGCGGCCTTGGCCGCGGCGAGGACGGCTGCGGCCCGCTGGTGCCCGGCGGCGAGCAGGTGCACGCCCACCGCCCGGCGGAGCTTCTCGTCGACGGCGCGCCAGCTGCTGAACACCTCCGACTGGGTGATGCACTCCTCCAGCCGGTAGCGACCGCCGACCTTGTCGCCGCTGTGCCGCATCGGGGCCGGGAGGACCGGCGGGAGGGTGGCGACCTCGGGCTCGGGCTCGACCTCGGCCTCGGTGGCGGTGGCCGTCGGGGCCGTGGGCGCTGCGGTGACCGGTTCGGTGGCGGTGGCGGACCGGGAGGCCGCGCGGGCGGCCAGTTCGGTGGCGATCTCGGCGGCCGACAGCGGGGCGGTGGCCTCGACCGGGTCGTCGGAGGCAGGGTCCTCGGCCGCGTTCTGGTCGGAGGCGTGCTCCTTGGCTGTGCGGTCGGCGGTCGGCTCGACGTCGTCCGGCTCGACGTCGTCCGGTCCGGCGTCGTCCGGCTCGGTGTCGGCAGGCTCGGGGGCCGTGTCCGCGGGTTCGGCCTCCGGTGTCCCGCCCGGGATGTCTCCGAGTGCCATGGCGAGCGCCGCCTCGTCCGCTACGGACGTTTCGACGACTGCCTTGGTGCCATCAGCCACCGTGGTCCTGCCTCCCCTTGTATCGCCCCGGTCCGAGAATGCCGGTGGTCGGCCCGGCCCCTCGGGGGCAGAGCCGTGCCGGGACAATTGTGCCCACTCTTCCTCCCCTGGTTCGACCGCTGGGGCGTCCCTG
Organism: Kitasatospora kazusensis; assembly: GCF_039529945.1. Taxonomy (NCBI): domain Bacteria; kingdom Bacillati; phylum Actinomycetota; class Actinomycetes; order Kitasatosporales; family Streptomycetaceae; genus Kitasatospora; species Kitasatospora kazusensis. Next base: position 215,882 of record NZ_BAAANT010000004.1, read on the forward strand.
AGGTTGCCTGACGGTGCACAGCAGGGTCGTTCAGCTGCGAACGAACCGAATTCGACGAATATCGCCGAATCCGGTCCGGTGTCGGCCACCTGAGGGAGCGCAGGACGATCCGGTGCCGGGCCGGCCCGTCCGCGCCTGATGTCCGGTCAGCCGTGGTCCGGCGCCGGGCGCGGCCGGGCCGAGGCTCCGCGCCGGTGGCCCCGGCGTCCGGAGGCTGCACGTGCGAAGGCTGCACGTGCGAGGCTCAGCGTCCGAGGCGGCTGCGCACCATGCCGACCATCGCGTTCAGCTCCTCGATCCGCATCCGCTTGGCGACGACCGCGAAGACCAGCAGTTGGAGGCCGCCCGCGAGCACCAGGGTGATCACACTGCCCAGCCAGCCGTTCAGCGCCCCGTCGACCAGCAGGCTGACCCCGAGCCCGACGGCGGCGGCGGGCAGCGAGGCGATGGCCAGCCGGACGTACGTCTTGGCGATCCGCCCGGTGTCCAGCCCGCCGATCCTCGCCTTGAGCTTGGGGACGGCCACGGCGACGCCGACCGCGTACGAGGCGCCGTAGCCGAGCGCCATCCCGGTCACCGCCCACTGCGCGGGCAGCAGCAGGTAGCAGGCGACGGCGCTGACCGCCTGGCAGGCCGCCACCCACACGGTGTTGGAGAACGGGGTGCGGGTGTCCTCGTACGCGTAGAAGCCGCGCAGCAGGACGTACTGGACGGAGTACGGGATCAGCCCGAGCGCGAACGCGGAGAGCATGAAGCCGACCGCCGTGGTGCCGTGCGCCACCGCGCCGCCGTTGCCGAGGCCGTAGATCGAGCTGCCGATCACCGGGCCGAGCGCCAGGAACAGGAACGCGGCCGGCACGATCGCGACGGCCGAGGTGCGCAGCCCGTACGAGAGATCGTCGCGGACGGCGCCCGGGTCGTTGTCGGCGGCGGAGCGGGAGAGCCGGGGCAGGACGGCGCTCATCACCGAGACGGTGATCACCGCCATCGGCAGCTGCCAGATCAGCAGGGCGTTGGAGTACGCGGCCAGGCCGACGCCCAGGTAGCCCTTGGACTGGGCGTCGCTGCCGGCGGCGGTGGCGAGCTGGGTGACGACCAGGTAGCCGGCCTGGTTGGCGAGGACGAAGAGGAAGGTCCACTTGGCCAGCCGGGCGGCCTTGCCGAGGCCGTGCCCGCGCCAGTCGAACCTGGGCCGGAAGCGGAAGTCGGCGGCGCGCAGGTACGGGATCATCGCCAGCGCCTGCACGGCCAGGCCGAGCAGGGTGCCGATGCCGAGCAGCCGGATGCCTTCGGGGGAGATGGTGGCGGGGGTGACCTCGCTGTGCTGGAAGGTCCCGAACACCCAGAGGTACATCCCGAAGGTGAAGATCACCACGATGTTGTTGAGGACCGGGGTCCACATCATCGCGCCGAACCGCCCGCGGGCGTTCAGGATCTGGCCCATCACGACGTGGACGCCCATGAAGAAGATCGTCGGCAGGCAGTAGCGGGCGAGCGCCACCGTGGTGTCGGCGCTGGCCCGGTCCTTCATCAGCGAGTGCGAGATCAGCTGGACGAGCAGCGGTGCGCCGACCACGGCCACGAAGGCGACCCCGGCCAGGCCGGTCATCACCAGGGTGAGCAGGCGGTTGGCGTAGGCGGTGCCGCCGTCCTCGTCGTGCTTCATGCTGCGGACCAGCTGCGGCACGAAGACGGCGTTCAGCGCGCCGCCGCCGATCAGGATGTAGAGCAGGGTGGGCAGGGTGTTGGAGGCGTTGTACGAGTCGCCCATGGTGCCGACGCCGATGGCGGCGGCGATCACCATGGTGCGCAGGAAGCCGGTGCCCCGGGATACCAGGGTGCCGGCGGCCATGATCGCGCTGGAGTCGAGCAGACCGGCGACCTTGCCGGTGCCGGAGCTCTCGCCGTGGCCGCTCCCGTCGCCGCCCTCGTGAGGGTCGGTGTCGGTGCCGTCCGTGCCGTGGTCGTCGGCCTCGCCCCCGGCCGGTGCGGGGCCCTCGGGGGCCAGGAGCGCCGGCGGGATCTGTACCGCCGCGACCTGGAGGTTGGCCTCCTCCTCGGAGAGCGGCGGGTCGAACTCGATCGGCGGGACGAACGGAGCCCGCCCGTCGGCTTCCGCCGCCTTGGTGCTCAGCAGGTCGTCCACGCCGACGTACTCGGTGGTCTCGGTGTCCCAGGGCGATCCGGCCGGCCCGGACTCCCGGTCGCCCGCCGGGGCGTCGGCCGGGGCGGCCGTCGTCCAGTGGCTCGCCGGGGCGGTCAGGCCGGGCTCGGGGTGGACGTTCTGCTGGGGCGGGAGCGGGGCAGCGGGCGGCGCGGACTCGGCGGTGCGCAGCCCGTACGGGTCCTGCTCGGCGGAGCCGCCGTACGCGTCCGCCGCGTAGGGGTCCTGGGCGTAGGTGTCGGCCAGGTACCAGTCGGCGGGAGCGGACTCGGCGGCCTGCGGGGCACCCGCCGGGGCGGTTCCGAAGGCGCGGGGTGCCGCCTGGTCACGCCCTCGGCCCTGCGCTCGCTCCTCGCTCCGCTCGCTCATGCCACCTCTTCGCTGCTGGGGGTGGGCCGCCCCGGAGGGACGGCCTCAGTGACCCACCTTCTCATCACCGGAGACCGGATCACCGGCAACCGCCGCCGACCCCGGGTCCGCGTCGGGGCCCGCCTCGGCCGGTGCGTCCGGGTCCGCGTCGGGGCCCGCGTCCGGGTCGGCGGAGCGCTTCTTGCGCTGGAGCGAGAAGCGCACCGCGGCCAGCAGGATCAGCACCACACCGCCGCCGATCACGTACAGGACGCCCTGGGTCACCGAGGTGACCTCCACCGTGAACGTCACCGGCTCGCCGTACTGCTTCGCGTCCGGCCCGGTGGTCCACAGCTGCGCGGTCATCTGGACCGATCCGTTCACCTGCGCCTTGGCGGGGAAGCGCAGCGTGCGGCTGGTGTTGGCGTCCAGCACGATGCTTTCGGGCGGGCCGACGTTGAGCCGGTTCAGCTGGCCGGAGGTGAGCCGCAGCTCCAGGTTGCCGACCGCCTGGTTCAGGTCGTTCTTGACACTCACCAGCAGCGTCCCGCTGTCACCTGGGAGAGTGATCACGCTCTTGGCCGGTACCTTGACCGCCGAGACGAGGTTGTCCAGGTAGCCCTGCACCCCGGCCCGGTAGGCGCCGGCGGCGTCCGTCCGGTCCCGCCAGGCGGTGGAGAGCGAGCGCAGCATGGCCGCGCTGAACGGACTGCGCACCCGCTGCGGCTGGGTCAGGATCCGCATCAGCTCGTCCAGGCCGCTCTGCACGTTCATCACGTCGCCGAGCGCGGAGTCCGACAGCTCGGTCCGGCGCGGCCCGTCCGGGTACTCGGCCGGGCCCGGCACGTTGCCGTTGGCCCCGGGGGTGGGGGTCGCGGTGGCCACCGTGTCCAGCTTCACCAGGGACAGCCAGCCGTCCTTCTGGGCCTCCAGGATCGCCGAGGCCAGGGTGTTGGCGGCATCGACGGTGAGGGTGCGCGGCGGCATCACCAACAGGTTGCGCTGGTCCGCGGGCTGCTCCTTGGTGATCACCAGGGTCTCGGCGAGGAAGCGCTGGGTGGCCGCCGTCCGGGCCGGCTGGCTGCTCAGGTCCTGCTGGAAGAGGTCCGAGACGGTCTCGTCCGCGACCACGGCGTTCTGGCCGCCGCCGATCGGGCGCACCGCGTTCGGGGTGTACGAGAGCTTCTTGGGGTCCTCGGGCAGGCTCGCGCCGTTGACCAGCACCAGGTCGTCCCCGGCCGTCCGGCTGGTGGCCGCGACCTGCTGGTCCAGGTAGCCCTGGTAGGGCCAGGCGACGTTCGTCCGGACGTCCACCGAGAGCCGGCCCTCGGCGGTGACCCGGCCGACCGTGCCCGCCTTGCTCAGCGCGGTGTCCATGCCGGTCAGCCCATTGCCGTTGTGGGCGATCGAGGCCAGGTCGGGGTCGGCGTACGGCAGGGCGACGACCTCGTTCCCGGACGCGGCCACCGCCGTCCGGAGCTCCTTGAGCCAGGCGTCGGCCACGGCCTTGCCGGTGCCCGCGACGGTGTTGTCGTTCTGCGCCGACTCGCCCGCCGTGCCCGGCTTCTGCACCCGGTACGGCTTGGTCATCGCGTACACGGCGTCCAGCAGGTCGGGGTCGACCACCCAGGTCAGGCCGGGCAGCGTCTCGCCGGTCTTCACCAGCTGGAACAGCCGGCCGCCGGGGGCCAGGTCGGCGGCCAGGCTCTCGTCGCGCAGCACCGGGGTCTGCTCGGTGTCGGGCATGGTCTGGGCGACCAGCTCGGGGGCGTGGGTGAGCGGCCAGAGGGCGGCGATCTGCGTCTTGGAGGCGGCCTGCGGGCTGTACGGCAGGAAGGTGCGGGCGATGCCGAGGGCGTGCGCCTTCTCGTTGTCCTCGGTGCCGCCCCAGAGGTCCACGGCGAGCTCGTAGACGCCGGGCTCCTCGATGCCGAGGTCGGCGGGCGTCACGGCGACGCTGAACTGGCGGCTCTGGCCGGCCGGGATGGTGCCGATCTGCTGGTTCGTGTTCTGGTCGATGCCGTCCTGGCCGGTGGGACTGTTCCGGGAGGCGATCAGGCCGAGCTCGCTCCGGCTCTCCAGGGGCTTCTTGCTGACCGGGGTGCGGACCGCGACGGTGGTGGCCCGGAGGTCGGAGCCGCCGGCGTTGGTGATCACGCCGGTGACCGTGACGGTGTCACCGGTCTGCGCGGCGACGGCCGGCTTCACGGTGTTGATCACCATGGTCGCCGGGTACTCGGCGGAACCGCTGGTGCGGACGCCGGTCAGCGTGCCCCGGACGGGGCCGACGGCGAGCGCCGGAGTGGCGGCGGACAGCAGGACGGCGGCGCCCGCCAGCAGCGCGCCGAGCCGTTTGGCAGTCCGTCCGGTGGTTCGCCCTGCCCCGGCCTCCGGCTGGGGGGACCCCCATCGCTCGCTCACGCGTTTCGCCCTCGCCGTTCTTGATCGTTCTCGATCGGTCCGTGAATGGGTACAGCCGCTCCGCTGAGCTCGGCGGCTGCGCACGCGCCGACGCTCCGGGGCTTCCCGCGACGCCGAGCCAGGACTGTCCCACCGGCATGGTAACGACGTGGCGAGGTCCGCAGTGTTGCGGGCCGGGAGCTGAGCGGGCCGGGCCCGGAACGACCGGCCGGAGCGGGCGCGGGAAACGGAAGGGCGGCGGGGGAGCCCGGGCACGTACCCTTGTGAGCCGTGTCCACTGTCAATGAGCCCAGCACCGGTCCTTCCAGCTCCGTCCCCCCCGCCGCCGTCCCAGGACTGAGCGAGGCGCAGGCCCTCGGCCTCCAGGAACTGCTCCGGGTCTCCCCGGTCGCCGACGAGGTCGCCCGCCGCTTCCAGGCGGCCGGCCACCGGCTGGCCCTGGTCGGCGGATCGGTCCGCGACGCCCTGCTGGGCCGGCTCGGCAACGACCTCGACTTCACCACCGACGCCCGGCCGGAGCAGGTGCTGAAGCTGGTCAAGGGCTGGGCGGACGCGGTCTGGGACGTCGGCATCGCCTTCGGCACCGTGGGCGCCCGCAAGGACACCCCCGACGGCAGCTTCCTGATCGAGATCACCACCTACCGCTCCGAGGCCTACGACCGCACCTCGCGCAAGCCCGAGGTCACGTACGGGGACACCATCGAGCAGGACCTCGTCCGCCGTGACTTCACCGTCAACGCGATGGCCGTCGACCTGCCCGGCCGCGGCTTCGTCGACCCGCACCACGGTCTGGACGACCTGGAGGCCCGGGTGCTGCGCACCCCCGCGACCCCCGAGGAGTCCTTCTCCGACGACCCGCTGCGGATGATGCGGGCCGCCCGGTTCGCCGCCCAGCTGGACTTCACCCCGGCCCCCGAGGTGGTCACCGCGATGACCGCGATGGCCGAGCGGATCACCATCGTGTCCGCCGAGCGGGTGCAGGCCGAACTGAACAAGCTGCTGCTGGCCGACCACCCGGTGAAGGGCCTGCGGCTGCTCGTCGACACCGGGCTGGCCGGTCACGTGCTGCCCGAGCTCCCCGCGCTCCAGCTGGAGGCGGACGAGCACCACCGGCACAAGGACGTCTACGAGCACTCGCTGACCGTGCTGGAGCAGGCCATCGACCTGGAGCAGGACGGCCCGGACCTGGTCCTGCGACTGGCCGCGCTGCTGCACGACATCGGCAAGCCGAGGACCCGTCGCTTCGAGTCCGACGGCCGGGTCTCCTTCCACCACCACGAGGTGGTCGGGGCCAAGATGACCCGCAAGCGGATGCGGGACCTCAAGTACTCCAAGGAACTGGTCGAAGAGGTCTCGCGCCTGGTCGAACTGCACCTGCGCTTCCACGGGTACGGCGGCGGCGAGTGGACGGACTCCGCCGTGCGGCGCTACGTCACCGACGCGGGCCCGCTGCTGGAGCGGCTGCACAAGCTCACCCGCTCGGACTGCACCACCCGCAACCGCAAGAAGGCCGCCGGGCTCTCCCGTACCTACGACTCGCTGGAGACCCGGATCGCGGAGCTCCGGGAGCAGGAGGAGCTGGACGCCGTCCGCCCGGCGCTGGACGGAAACCAGATCATGGAGCTGCTCGGCCTGAAGCCCGGACCGCAGGTCGGCAAGGCCTACAAGCACATGCTGGAGCTTCGACTGGAGCACGGACCGCTCGAACACGAGGACGCCGTCGCGGCCCTCAAGGAGTGGTGGGAGGGGCAGCAGTGACGGGTGGGGCGTGAGTCGCTTTAGCATTTGCGCTCGATCGTGTACTCCTGGTCGCCCGGTGTGACTGGCTGATCAACGGCTGCGTTACTCCTTCCGAGAGAGGGCAAGTGCCCCTCGCTCGGAAGGAGAAGGTGGCCATGGCCGTCGAAGCGGTGCTGTTGGAGTCCCCCACCATGCGGGCGACCGTCGCGGAGCGGGTCGAGGTGCTGGACCGGGTGCGGGCGCTGGTGCTGCTCCCGGACGGGGTGCACGTGACGACCGAAGGGGTCGCGGCGTACTTCGGGGTCGGGGAGCAGATCATCTACTCCCTGGTCCACGACCACCGGGCGGAGCTGACCTCGAACGGTTACATCGTCGTGACCGGGCGGCGACTGACTTCCTTGAAGGAAGTCTGTGGGATCAACTCCCGCGCCCGGGCCCTCGCGCTGTTCACCCGGCGCACCGTGCTGAACGTCGCGATGCTGCTGCGCGACAGCGAAACCGCACGTCAGGTGCGGTGCTACCTGCTGGACGCTGAGGAGGCCGGGCGGCGCCGGCCTGTGGACAACCCGCCTCCACCGGCTGTGGACAACCTGCCCGAGGGCAGTGTCGACGCGGCGGTCGCGCGGCTCGCCGAGCGGGTCGTCCGGCAGGTCGTCGCGACGGCTGTGACCCCCTTGCTGAACGCGCTCGTGACGGAGGTCGGCCACAACAGCAGCAAGATCGACGCGATGACCGACCGGGTCGACCGGCTGGAGCGGATCGTGCTGGACGACGAGGAGAAGGCGATCGCCCGGCGCAGGCTGCGGATGCTGCGTGCGCTGGACGAGGGCGCGGAGGAGGAGGGCCTGGACGAGCTGCTGGTGTGACGGCCGCCGTTCAGGGGGCGGACGGCTGTTCGGAGCCGGCCACCGGGGGGACCGGTGACCGGCGGGCCGCGCGGCCGTACAGCACGGCGGTCAGCGCGTAGACCACCGCGACGCCGAGCACCACCGGCACGGAGCGGCCGTTCAGCGGCAGGACCAGCGCGGCGACCGCGGCCGCCGCGACGAAGGCGATGTTGAACAGCACGTCGTAGAGGGCGAACACCCGCCCGCGGAACTCGTCCTCCACCGACTCCTGGACGAGGGTGTCCGCGCAGATCTTGGTGCCCTGGGTGACCACGCCGAGCAGCAGCGCGGTGAGCATGCTCGGCCCCACCGCGAAGAGCAGCCCCAGCGCGGGCACGAAGACGGCGGCCAGCGCCGAACAGGCCGTCAGCCAGCCGGACACCCCCAGCCGACGGGTGCACCAAGGGCTGATGACGGCGGCCAGGAAGAAGCCGAGGGCCGAGACGGCCACCGCCTTGCCGAGGGTGGCCAGCCCGGCGGCGCTGTCCGCCGGGTCGTTGAAGGTGTAGCGGGAGAGCATCAGCACCACCACGACCAGGACGCCGTAGCAGAACCGGGACGCCGTCACAGCGGCCAGCGCGTGCACCGCGGGACGGCAGTCGCGGACCAGGTGCCGTACGCCGTCGGTGAGGTCATGGGCCGCCCGGCCGAGCGCGCGGTGCAGCGGCGGACGGTCGGTACGGACGGTCGGGCCGAGCAGCCCGGGGGCCATCCGGTGCGCGGCGAGCGCCGCGCACAGGTAGAGCAGCGCGGCCAGCGTCACCAGGGTGGCGTCCGCCCGGACGCCCGGCGGCATCACCTGGTGGACCAGGAAGCCGATGCCGCCGCCGCAGGCCGCCGCGACCGTGCCGAGGGTAGGGGAGACCGAGTTGGCGGTGACCAGCTGCTCCTGGTCGACGACCCGGGGGAGAGCCGCCGACAGACCGGCCAGGATGAACCGGTTGAGCGCCGTCACCAGCAGGGCCGCGCCGAAGAACAGCCACTCGGGAGCCCTGGCCAGCAGCAGACCGGCGGTGATCAGCCCCAGGCCGAACCGGGCCAGGTTGCCCAGGTAGAGGACCTGGCGGCGGCGCCAACGGTCCAGCAGCACCCCGGCGAAGGGGCCGATCACCGAGAACGGCAGCAGCAGCACCGCCAGCATCGAGGCGATGTCGGCCGGGCTCGCCTGGCGTTCGGGCGAGAAGATCACGTACGAAGCCAGCGAGACCTGGAAGACGCCGTCGGAGAGCTGGGAGAGCACCCGGGCGGTCAGCAGCCGGCGGAAGTCGCGGCGGCGCAGCAGCCCGCCCAGGCTGGCGCGCGGAGAGCTTCGGGTGCTGCCGGGCGCGGTGCTGTCGTTCTCCGTGAGAGCCACCCGCCCAGGGTGCCATGTCGAGCACCGATCTTTCACGCGAGCGGGCGTTCACCTGACGCCGGTTCACGGCGGCGGGCTCCGGAGCGCCCCTGTTTCACGTGAAACATCGACGGGAGGCAGCGGGCCGTCAGAGGCGCGACCCGAGGCGTGACCCGAGGCGTGACCCGAGGGCGCGGAACGCCCGAAGGGCCCAGGCGTGACGCCTGGGCCCTTCGGAACCGCAGAGCTCGGCCGATGGCGGAACTCAGGGTCGGTGCTCGCGTTCAACGGTCGCGACCCGCTGCGGAGCAGCTGGTCGACACCGTTCCGCGCTCAGTGGTCGGCGCTCAGCGCTCGACCTCACCCTTGATGAACTTCTCGACGTTGTCGCGGGCCTCGTCGTCGAAGTACTGAACCGGCGGGGACTTCATGAAGTACGAGGACGCCGACAGGATCGGGCCACCGATGCCCCGGTCCAGCGCGATCTTCGCGGCGCGCACGGCGTCGATGATGACACCGGCCGAGTTCGGGGAGTCCCAGACCTCGAGCTTGTACTCAAGGTTCAGCGGGACGTTGCCGAAGGCGCGACCCTCAAGGCGGACGTAGGCCCACTTGCGGTCGTCGAGCCACGCGACGTAGTCGGACGGGCCGATGTGGACGTTCTTCGCGCCCAGCTCGCGGTCACGGACCTGCGAGGTGACGGCCTGCGTCTTGGAGATCTTCTTCGACTCCAGGCGCTCGCGCTCCAGCATGTTCTTGAAGTCCATGTTGCCGCCGACGTTCAGCTGCATGGTGCGCTCCAGCAGGACACCGCGGTCCTCGAAGAGCTTCGCCATCACGCGGTGCGTGATGGTGGCGCCCACCTGGGACTTGATGTCGTCGCCGACGATCGGCACACCGGCCTCGGTGAACTTGTCCGCCCACTCCTTGGTGCCGGCGATGAAGACCGGGAGGGCGTTGACGAAGCCGACCTTGGCGTCGATGGCGCACTGCGCGTAGAACTTCGCAGCCTTCTCGGAACCGACGGGCAGGTAGCAGACGAGGACGTCGACCTGGCGGTCCTTCAGGACCTGGACGACGTCGACGGCCTCCTCGGTGGACTCCTCGATGGTCTCCCGGTAGTACTTGCCCAGGCCGTCGAGGGTGTGACCGCGCTGCACGGTGACGCCGGTCGGCGGCACGTCGCAGATCTTGATGGTGTTGTTCTCGCTGGCGCCGATGGCGTCGGCGAGGTCGAAGCCGACCTTCTTGGCGTCGACGTCGAAGGCCGCGACGAACTCGACGTCCTTGACGTGGTAGTCGCCGAACTGGACGTGCATCAGGCCGGGGACCTTACCGGCCGGGTCGGCGTCCTTGTAGAACTCGACACCCTGCACCAGCGACGCGGCGCAGTTGCCGACGCCCACGATGGCTACGCGAACCGAACCCATTCCGGTTGCTCCCTGTGATCTCATGAGCCCCGCCTGACTCGGCGGTGCTCGCTCAACTTTGTTCTGACTGTTCTGCTCTTCCGAGCCGGAACAGCCCGGACATCTGGACTGTCTGACGGGCGCGAGGCGCCCGTTGCTACCGCGCGCGCTGGGCGGCTGCGGTGTCAGCGCTCCTGTGCGGAGCGCCCCGGGCGGTCGTGCGGTGGCCTCGGCGGGTCCAGGGACCCGGCCTCCTGGCCACGGCCGTCCGAAGTAGTGGTTTCAGCGGTGCCGAGTCCGGTACGACCGGTGCGGTTGGCCCGCTCGGTCTCGATCAGCTCGCCCAGCCAGCGGACCTCGCGCTCCACCGACTCCAGACCGTGCCGCTGGAGTTCGAGGGTGTAGTCGTCGAAGCGCTCCCGGGTGCGGGCGATCGAACTGCGCATCCGCTCCAGCCGCTCTTCCAGCCGGCTGCGGCGCCCCTCCAGGACGCGCATCCGCACGGCCCGGTCGGTCTGGCCGAAGAAGGCGAAGCGCACTCCGAAGTGCTCGTCCTCCCAGGCGTCCGGGCCGGAGTCGGCGAGCAGCTCCTCGAAGCGCTGCTTCCCCTCGGCCGAGAGCCGGTAGACGATCTTCGATCGCTTGCCGTTCAGTGCGGTGGCCGGGACGTACTCGGTGTCGGGGTTGTCCTCCACCAGCGAGCCCTGGGCGACCAGGTTCTTCAGGCAGGGGTACAGCGTGCCGTACGAGAACGCCCGGAACGAGCCGAGCAGGACGTTGAGCCGCTTGCGGAGCTCGTAGCCGTGCATCGGTGCGTCGTGGAGCAGCCCGAGGACGGCGAACTCCAGCACTCCTGAGCGTCTGCTCATGCCGTTCTGCCCTCCTCCGCGCTCGCTGTGGGTCTTGCCCGTGGGTCCCGCTATGCCGTGCCGATGTATCGGCTCGATATATCGAGAACAGTAAACCGGGGTCACGAAACGGGCAAGGGGGGCGCGGGTGAATGTGATCACAGGATTCCGACGACCCCTCAGGGGCTCGCGTCAAGCACCGGCCGGTCCCACTTGGCAACGGGCATGTAATGATCTGGCGCCGTTTCGTGGTGGTTTGTCCCTGATGCACGATTAGCACCGAATTACAGATGCGTACGCTGTCGCGTGTGCACGAGGACCACCTCCGGGGACAAGGCGGTTGCGGGCATCGGACGTGAACCCTGCCTTCAGACCCGAGTGGTCTGACCGAGGAGTTGCTGGAAGATGAGCGAACACCGGCGGAGGTCGCCCAATCCGGGCGGCGGTGAGCAGCCCCCGGGCCGTGGGCCGGGTGAAGGCCGCCCGTATGCCCACGGCACCCCTCCCGAGGGCGTGCCCTCGTACGGGCGACCGCCGGCGGCGGGTAGGCGGGAGACCGCGCAGCAGCCCCGGCTGACCCGCGCCGAGATGCGCAAGCAGGCCGGCAAGCCGGGCGCGAAGCCGGGCCGAGGCGGCGGACCCGGTGGTCCTGGTGGCCCCGGAGGCCCCGGTGGGCCCGGTGGTGCCCCGATGACCGGGCGCAACGGCAAGCCCGCCAAGAAGCGGTTCATCGACTACCCCCGGTTCGGCAAGCGGGGCGTTCGTCGCTGGCTGCCGTCCTGGAAGCTGATCCTGACCCTCTTCCTGATCTTCTTCGGGAGCGGGGTGGCCACCGTCGGCTTCGCGTACGCGAACGCCACGGTGCCGAAGCTCAAGGACCTGGTCAACGACCAGAACAACATCTACTACTGGGCCGACGGCTCGGAGATGACCCGCCAGGGCAGCACCAACCGTCAGATCGTCGAGCTGTCGGACATCAGCCCGAACGCCCAGAAGGCGGTGATCGCCGCCGAGAACGAGACGTTCTGGACCGACAGCGGCATCGACCCCAAGGGCATCGCCCGCGCCGTGTACAACATGGCCTCCGGCGGAGCGACCCAGGGCGGCTCGACCATCAGCCAGCAGTACGTCAAGAACGCCTATCTCAGCCAGCAGCAGACCCTCAGCCGCAAGATAAACGAGTTCTTCATCACGCTGAAGCTCACCCAGGAGCCGGGCGGCAAGCCGGCCATCCTCGACGGCTACCTGAACACCAGCTGGTTCGGCCGGGGCGCCACCGGCATCCAGGCCGCCGCGCAGGCGTACTACGGCGTGGACGCCAAGAACCTCGACATCTGCCAGAGCTCGGCGCTGGCAGGCATGCTCAAGGGCGCCGGCCTGTACAACCCGGACAGCCCCGCGGCCCACCAGCGGCTCGTCGGCCGCTGGAACTACGTCCTCACCCGGCTGGTGGCCACCAAGGCGATCACCCCGGACGAGCGGGCGAAGTGCACGGCCTTCCCCGAGCCGATCGCCAAGCGGCCCCCGGCCAACATGAACGGCGAGGTCAGCTACCTGGTCGACACCGCCAACAAGTACCTGATGTCCAAGGACACGTCGATCACCCAGGCCACCCTGGACCGCGGCGGCTACATGATCTACACGACCTTCGACAAGAACAAGGTCGCGCAGCTGAAGCAGGCCGTCGACGACGTGAAGTCGGAGACCCTCGACCCCCAGAAGCGCCCGAGCACGGACAACTTCGTCCAGGTCGGTGCCGCCTCGGTGATCCCGGGCGACGGCGCGATCGTGGCCCTGTACGGCGGCGACGGTGTGGAGAACAAGCACTACACCAACAACGCCGACGCCTCGGGCATCCCGGTCGGTTCGACGTTCAAGCCCTTCGTGCTCGCCACCGCGATGACGGACGGCGTGCTCACCAAGATGGGCCCGGACGGCAAGCCGACCAAGATCAACCCCGACAGCCTCTACCTGGCCGACGACATGGCGCAGATCTACAAGCCCGACGGATCGCTGGCCATAGGGGACGACGGCAAGCCTTACCACCAGAGGAACGACGAGACGGGCAAGCAGGGTTACGTCACGCTCAAGACGGCCATGCAGCACTCGTTCAACGTGCCGTTCGTCCAGCTCGGCCAGGACGTCGGCGGCGTCAACACCGCGAACATGGCGGTCCAGCTGGGCCTGAAGAGGGAGAGCCTCGCGCCCTCCTCCTCGCTCACCTTCCCGCTCGGTACCTCCACGCCGAGCGCGATCCGGATGGCCTCGGCGTACTCGGTCTTCGCGGCCCGCGGCCAGCAGGTCGAGCCGTACTCGGTGCTCAAGGTGACGTTGAGCGGCGTCGAGCAGCCCAAGTTCACGAAGCCGGCCGCCAAGGCGGTGCTGGACCAGGCGGTCGCGGACAACATCACCGACGTGCTGGAGAACGTGGCCAAGAACGGTACCGGCACCAAGACCAACGCCCTCGGTCGTCCGGTGGCCGGCAAGACCGGTACCACCGACGCCGGCACCTCGGCCTGGTGGGTCGGCTACACCCCGACGCTGGCCACCTCGGTCGGCATGTGGCGTGAGGAGCCGGGCAAGCCGGGTCTGCTCTCGCTGAACGGCACGGCCGGGCACGCCTCCGTCCACGGTGGTGACTTCCCGACCGACATCTTCACCCGTTACATGAAGGCGGCACTCGACGGGCAGCCGTCGACGGACTTCCCGGCCGCCGAGCCGATCAACCAGGCCGTCAACTCCTCGGGCGCCCCGGCCACCGACGCGCCGTCGCCGTCGGCGTCGACCAGCGCCTCGGACTCCGCGTCGCCCAGCACGTCGGCCCCGGTGCAGCCGCCGTCGACCGTGCCCAGCCCCACCACCAGCAAGACGCAGGACCCGACCGTCCCGCCGAGCTCCAGCCCCAGCTGCTTCCTGGACCTGTGCGGGTCGCCCTCGCCGAGCCACACGAAGCACACGCCGAGTTCCCCGCCGCCGTCCGACTCGGCCAGCCCGCCGCCGCCGCCGACCGGCGGCGCGGCGGCCGGCAACGGCGCCCCGCCGGGCTGAGCCCGGGCCGCCGTTCGGCGGCAGCGCTTCGGCAGCGCTTCGGCGGTACCCGGTGGCGGCTCTCCTCGGAGGGCCGCCACCGGCGCGTTCGCGGCGGGCCGGGCCGACGGCCCCGCCCGGGCCGCCGGCGGTGCGGCGGGCCGGGCCGAATTTGCCGTGGCAGCCTCGTCCGGCCCGGGAGGGTGCGGCATCATGTCCGCCATGACGTCGAGCGAGCGTGACGAAACGCCCGAGCCGCTGCCCGCGCTGCCGGCCGCGGGGCCGCTGCCCAACACCGTGGTCGTCCCGGCGGACGAGGACCCGGTCGCGGAGGCCGGCAGCGAGGTGCTCGGCGGACCGCCCGGACGGCGGGCGCTGCTCGGGGTCTCCTGGTGGGTCCCGGCCCGGTTCCTGGCGCTCGCGGTCATCGTGACGTACGTGCTCGGCATGGCGCAGAAGCTGCCCTGCTACGACGGCGGCTGGTTCCACGGCGCCACCTCCCAGTACACCCACGCCTGTTACAGCGACATCCCGCACCTGTTCACCGGGCGCGGCTTCTCGGTCGGGCTGCACCCGTACCTGGACAAGCTGCCGCAGGCCTCGCCGGACATGCAGTACCTGGAGTACCCGGTGCTGACCGGGTTGTTCATGCAGATCGCCGCCTGGCTGACCCCGCTCGGCGGCAGCGACCAGAGCCGCGAGCAGTGGTTCTGGATGGTCAACGCCGGGATGCTGCTGATCTGCGCGGTGGTCGTGGTGGCCGCGCTCGCCCGCACCCACCGGCGCCGCCCCTGGGACGCGCTGCTCTTCGCGCTGGCCCCCTGCCTGGCACTGAACGCCACCGTGAACTGGGACCTGCTCGCCGTCGCCCTGACCGCCGTCGCGATGGCGTACTGGTCGGGCAGCCGCCCGGTCTGGGCCGGTGTGTTCATCGGGCTGGCGACGGCCGCCAAGCTCTACCCCGTGCTGCTGCTCGTACCGCTGCTGGTGCTCTGCCTGCGGGCCGGCCGGCTGCGGGCCTTCTGGCAGGCGGCCGGTGCCGCCGCCGGGGCCTGGCTGCTGGTCGACCTGCCGATCATGCTCGCGAACTTCAAGGGCTGGGCCACCTTCTACACCTTCAGCCAGACCCGCAAGGAGGACTACGGCTCGTTCTGGCTGATCCTCATGCAGGACCGGAACGCCCAGCTGGCGACCCTCAACACCTGGATCGCCGGCCTGCTCGTGCTCTGCTGCCTGGGCATCGGCTGGCTGGCCCTCAGCGCCCCGCGCCGGCCGCGCTTCGCCCAGCTGGCGCTGCTGGTGGTGGCGGCCTTCGTGCTGACCAACAAGGTGTACTCACCGCAGTACGTGCTCTGGCTGATCCCGCTCGCCGCGCTGGCCCGCCCGCGCTGGCGGGACTTCCTGATCTGGCAGGCCTGCGAGGTGCTGTACTTCCTCGGGGTCTGGTCGTACCTGGCCTACGGCGGCGACGCCAAGCAGCACGGCATCGGGCAGGACTGGTACCACTTCGCCATCGTGCTGCACCTGCTCGGCACGCTCTTCCTCTGCGCGATGGTGATCCGCGACATCCTGCTGCCCGAGCGCGACCCCGTCCGCTGGGACGGCAGTGACGACCCGTCGGGCGGCGTGCTGGACTTCGCGCCGGACGCGGTGGTGCTCGGCACCGCCCGCCGGCTGCGCGAGGAGGAGACCTACGGCCGGTACGCCCTGCCGAACGAGGCCGAGTGGCTGGCGGCGGCCGAACCCGCGGAGTCCGTCGACCGGTAGTCCGGGCCGCCCGGCGGGGCCCACCGCCGGGCCGCGCGGCGGTCGGCCGGCGGGCCGTACACCGGCCGGCTCAGTGGCCGGCTCAGTGGTCGGTGACCCGGTCGAAGTGGGTGGTGGTGTGCCGGACGTTCAGCGGCAGTTCGTCGCCGGGCGCCGGGGGCTTGCTGTCGCCGGGCAGGAACAGGATGCTGACCTGCATGTGCGGCGGCTCGGCGAACCAGAGCTGGCGGCCCTCCCAGCTGTACGGCGAGAGCGTCCGGTTGACGGTGGCGAGCCCGGCCCGGGCCAGGCCCTTGGCGCGCGGCACCATGCCGTGGACGTACTTCGGCGCCTCCAGCCCGACCCCGTGCGCGGTGCCGCCGGTGACCACCAGCAGGTGTCCGTCGGAGGGAGCCTTGTGCTGGCGGTAGCCGTACCGGTCCCCCTTGGCGACCGGGGTGACGTCCAGCACGTCGGCCCGCGCCTGGAGCGCGCCGACGTCGCCGAGCCAGAGCCGGGTGCCGATCCGGGAGCGGAAGACGGTGTCCGGGAACTGGCCGCCGAGCCGGGCCAGATCGGCTGCCCCGAGGTGGCTGAGGAAGATCGTGCCGGTCGGCCGCCCGGCCGCGGTGATCGCCCGGACCCACTGGGCGACCTCGGCCACCGGGTCGGAGCCGTCCGGCCGGTCCAGCGGCAGGTGCAGTGCGAAGCCCTCGAAGACCAGCCCTTCGGTCGGCAGCCCGCGCAGGTCGGCCGGGCCGATCCCGTGCCGCCGCATGCTGGTCATGCACTCCACGACGACCCGGCTGCCCGGCGGCAGCGCCCGCAGCGCGTCCAGGTGCGCGACCGTGCGGACGACCCGGCCGGGCAGCGCGGGCGACGCCTCGCCGGCCCGGTACGGGGTGAGGACCAGCAGGTCGCCCGGGTAGCGGTCCAGCGCCTCGGCGGCCTCGGCCGCCGTGCCCACCGCGAGCAGCCCGGTGCCGAGCCGCTCGGCCTCCGCCGCGAGCCGACCGTTGCCCAGCCCGTACCCGTTGCCCTTGGCCACCGGCACCAGGCCGGGGAACTCGGCCAGCACGGCTTGCTGGTGGGCCCGCCAGCGGGCGGTGTCCACGTACAGCGACAGGGTCATCGGTTCTCTCCCCGGGAGATCTGGAACGGTGGTCCGGCGGCGGACGGGCAACACGACCGGCCCGCCGCGGTGCGCGGCAGGACTCAGCGGCGCGACATGTAGAGGTCCAGCGCCTTGTGCAGCAGCTTGTTGAGCGGGAAGTCCCACTCCCCGAGGTACTCGGCGGCCTGGCCGCCGGTGCCCAGCTTGAACTGGATCAACCCGAAGAGGTGGTCGTCCTCGTCGAGGGTGTCGCTGATCCCGCGCAGGTCGTAGAGGCCGGCGCCCAGCGCGTACGCGTCGCGGATCATCCGCCACTGGATCGCGTTCGACGGCTTGACCTCGCGCTTGTGGTTCGCGGAGGCGCCGTAGGAGTACCAGACGTGCTCACCGACCGTCAGCATCGTGGTGGCCGCGAGCGGTTCGCCCTCGTGGTAGGCGATGTAGAGGCGCATCCGGTCCGGGTCCTCACCGGCGAGCGCCTTCCACATCCGCTCGAAGTACGCCAGCGGGCGGGGGGTGAAGTGATCCCGGGTGGCCGTCACCACGTACAGCTGGTGGAAGACCGGCAGGTCCTCGTAGCCGCCCTGCACCACCTCGACGCCGCTCTTCTCGGCCTTCTTGATGTTGCGGCGCCAGAGCTGGTTGAAGCCGCGCTGGATGTCGTCGAGCGAGCGGTTGGCCAGCGGGACCTGGAACACGTACCGGGGCTGGACGTCGCCGAACCCGGCGCCGCCGTCCTCGCCCTGCAGCCAGCCGGCCTTGCGGAGCCGGTCGGCGACCTCGAAGGCGCGCGGCTCGTACCAGTCGGCCTCGACGTCGCGCAGCCGCTTGGCCTGCTTGCCGGCGATCGCCTCCTTGATGGTGGGGGCGTCCCAGCGCCGGATCACCACCGGCGGGCCCATCTTCACCGAGAACGCGCCCTGGGCCTTCAGGTGCGCCAGCATCGGCTCCAGCCACCGGTCCAGCTCGCGGTCGAACCAGTCGATGACCGGCCCCTCGGGGAGGTAGGCCAGGTAGCGCTTGAGCTTGGGCAGCTGGCGGTAGAGCACCAGCGCGGCGCCGACCTGCTCGCCCGCGTCGTCGAACCAGCCGATGCTCTCCGTCCGCCACTCGGCCTTCACCTCGCCCCAGGACGGCACCTGCATGTGGCTGGCCGACGGGCGCTTACTGATGAAGGCGAGGTGTTCGTCGCGGGTGATCGTCCTCAGGCGCAAGCTCATGCTCGGGTCTTCCTCCTCGGTCGGCCGGTCCAGGGGTGACCCTATCGCCCGAATGGTCCGTTTCGGGCGGTCTGGAGCCGACGCGACGGCGCCCTCCTCGCGGACCTGTACACAGGTAAGTACGCGAGGAGGGCGCCGGAAGTCACGCGGTCCGAGCAGCTTTGTCCGGGCTGATCAGAGCGCGGGTCTCACCACACGCCCCCGAACATCCCGCCGTGCGCGAGCCCGATGCCGAGCCCGAAGGCGGACGCGACCAGGGCGATGACCACCACGAACCGTTCGGCCGTGGTGACCGAGATGAACTGGCCCCAGAGGCCCGTGACGACTCCGGCCAGGCCGGTCCACGAGCTCATGATGTGGAGGCTGTGGAAGAAGGAGCTGACGAAGGCGAGCACCCCGAACGCGACGGTCAGGCCGACGAGGGCGTTCTCGCGGGGGTGCGGATGGCCGTCGGTGTTGAGCGTGAGCGCCGGGAATCGACGGGCGGTCTGTGCCATGAAACCCACCTCCTGGTGGATGACGAGATGCCGTTCTGTACAGATTGCGGCGGTTGGGGGTGGATCACAACCCCTATGCGTTTTGTTCGGCCGTACGGGTGCGGGTAGGCTGTGCGGTCTGCACTGGTGTAGTTGTGCCCCCCATCTGCCTCCGGCGGGATCCCCCGCGTGGTGGAGGACGGATCCGGGGCCGACTGTCGGACCTGTTCACTACGGTGAGCGGTACGTCGTCGCCGCACCGGTGCCGACGCTGCACAACCCTCCTGCCACGGATAGACCGTGGCCGCTGAGTCCAAAGGAGGTGGGTTACTCATGCGTCACTACGAGGTGATGGTCATCCTCGACCCCTCGGTCGAGGAGCGCGCTGTCTCCCCCCTGATCGAGAACTTCCTCACCGTCGTCCGCAATGGCGGCGGCAACGTGGAGAAGGTCGACACCTGGGGTCGCCGCCGTCTGGCTTACGAGATCAACAAGCAGTCCGAGGGCATCTACTCGGTCATCGACCTCAAGGCCACGCCTGAGGTCGTCAAGGAGCTCGACCGCCAGTTCGGACTGAGCGAGTCGGTTCTGCGGACCAAGGTCCTGCGCCCGGACACCCACTGAGCCACCCCTTGACGCCCTAGGGCGTCGGGTGGTTCACGTCCTGTGTTTCACGTGAAACATGTGGACGAGCACCGCAGAACTTCTTTCCGAGAGGTCATCACCACCATGGCAGGCGAGACCGTCATCACCCTCGTCGGCAATCTCGTCGACGACCCCGAGCTGCGCTTCACCCCTTCGGGTGCCGCGGTCGCCAAGTTCCGCATCGCTTCGACGCCGCGGACCTTCGACCGTCAGACCAACGAGTGGAAGGACGGCGAGAGCCTCTTCCTCACGTGCAACGTCTGGCGTCAGCCCGCGGAGAACGTCGCCGAATCGCTGCAGCGCGGCATGCGCGTCATCGTGCAGGGCCGACTGCGCCAGCGGTCTTACGAGACCAAGGAAGGCGAGAAGCGGACGGTCTTCGAGGTCGAGGTCGACGAGGTCGGCCCGAGCCTGCGTTCGGCGACCGCCAAGGTCACCCGGGCCAACCGGTCCGGTGGACAGGGCGGCCCCGGCGGCGGTGGCGGCTTCGGTGGTGGCAACGGCGGCGGGTACGGCGGAGGCGGCCAGCAGGGCGGCGGCGGTTGGGGAGGCCCGAACGCGGGCGGCTCCGGCGGCGGCCAGTCCGGCCCGTCCGACGACCCGTGGGCTTCCAGCGCTCCCGCCCCTGGTGCGAACCAGGGTGGCGGCGGCGGTTGGGGCGCCCCTCCGGCCGGTGGCGGCTACTCGGAAGAGCCTCCGTTCTAAGGAGCTCCGGCTCTAAGCGGTGCGCGCCGAGCCCTCGGGCTCAGGCATGCTGAGAGATTTCGTGCGATCCGTAGGGTGCCTGGCACCTCTCGGCTCGTGAACCCCAAATGGAGCACACAATGGCGAAGCCGCCTGCTCGCAAGCCGAAGAAGAAGGTTTGCGTCTTCTGCAAGGACAAGGTCAACTACGTTGACTACAAGGACACGAACTTGCTCCGCAAGTTCATCTCCGACCGCGGGAAGATCCGCGCTCGCCGGGTGACCGGCAACTGCA
This sequence comes from Kitasatospora kazusensis, assembly GCF_039529945.1. Classification (NCBI taxonomy): domain Bacteria; kingdom Bacillati; phylum Actinomycetota; class Actinomycetes; order Kitasatosporales; family Streptomycetaceae; genus Kitasatospora; species Kitasatospora kazusensis. The sequence continues at coordinate 236,238 of NZ_BAAANT010000004.1, forward strand.
CCCAGCACCAGCGCGACGTCGCCACGGCCGTGAAGAACAGCCGTGAGATGGCGCTGCTGCCCTACACCTCCACCACGCGCTAAGAGAGGGTGACCGAAACATGAAGATCATCCTCACGCACGAGGTTCCCGGTCTCGGCTCGGCCGGCGAGGTCGTCGAGGTCAAGGACGGCTACGCCCGCAACTTCCTGGTCCCGCGTGGCTTCGCCATCCGCTGGACCAAGGGCGGCCAGAAGGACGTCGACGCGATCCGTCGCGCCCGCAAGATCCACGAGATCCAGACCCTTGAGGCTGCCACCGAGATCAAGGGCAAGCTCGAGGGCCTCCAGGTCAAGCTGGCCGTTCGCTCCGGCGACGCCGGCCGCCTGTTCGGCTCGGTGACCCAGGCTGACGTCGTCGAGGCCATCAAGGCCGCCGACGGCCCCGCCGTGGACAAGCGCGCCGTCGCGATCGCCTCGCCGATCAAGACCGTGGGCACCCACCGCGTCTCGGTCAAGCTGCACGCCGATGTCCAGGCCAACCTCGACGTCGCCGTCGTCGCTGCCTGAACACCGCACCTGCGGTAGTTGTACTCAAGGGCCGGGCTCCCTCCGGGGAGCCCGGCCCTCGGGTTTTCCGGCACCCGGATCCCGTGCCCTCCGGTCCCGGGCTCCCGGGTTTTCCGGTTCGGGGGTTCCCGGTTCGGGGGTTCCCGGTTCGCGGGGCTGCTCATGTGGCCGTTCCGCCCGCCCGGGCCCTTCCGCGGGCGCGGCCGGGCTCAGGCCCGGACGGCTCCGGTGACCAGCCAGGCCCCGGTCCGGAAGCGCCGCCACAGGAAACCGCCCCGGACCAGCATGAACAGGTTCATCGCCCACCAGAGCGCCGCCAGCCCGCCGCCCAGCGCGGGCACCGCGACCGCCGCCGGGGCGAAGACCGCCAGCGTGCCGAGCATCGCCCAGGCCAGGTAGGTGCTGTCGCCGGCGCCCATCAGGACCCCGTCCAGCACGAAGACCAGCCCGCCCACCGGCTGGGTCAGCGCGGCCAGCAGCAGGACGGTCGACAGCTGGTGCCGCACCGCCGGATCGGCGGAGAACAGCGGCACGTACAGCGGCCGGGCCAGTGCCATCAGCAGCCCGAGCACCAGCCCGGAGCCGATGCCCCACTGGACCATCCGGCGGGCGGCGGCCCGGGTGCCCGGGACGTCCGAGGCACCCAGGTAGCGGCCGATGATGGCCTGGCCGGCGATCGCGATCGCATCCAGCGCGAAGGCCAGGAAGACCCAGAGCGTCATGGCGATCTGGTGCGCGGCGACCTGGGCGTCCCCGAGCCTGGCGGCCACGGCGGTGGCGATCATCAGGACGGCCCGCAGGCTGAGCGTGCGGACCACCAGCGGCCCGCCGGCCCTGGCACAGGCCCGTATCCCGGCCAGGTCCGGGCGCAGGCCGGCCCGCTCGCGGCGGGCGCCTCGGACCACCACCACGAGGTACCCGGCCGCCATCCCGCTCTGGGCCAGCACGGTGCCCCACGCCGAGCCTGCCACGCCGAGGCCGGCGCCGTAGACCAGGCCGAGGTTGAGCAGGATGTTGGCGCCGAAACCGCCGATCGCCACCAGCAGCGGAGTGCGGGTGTCCTGGAAGCCGCGCAGCACGCCGGTCGCCGCCATCACCATCAGCATCGCGGGGATGCCCAGCGAGCTGATTCGCAGGTAGCTGACGGCGTACGGGGTGGCGGTCGGGGAGGCGCCCAGTGCGGCGGCGGCCTGCGGGGCCAGCGCCAGCATCAGTGCGACCACGGCGACGGAGAGCAGCAGGGCGAGCCAGATGCCGTCGATGCCCTGCTGGACGGCGGCCCGCCGGTCGCCGGCGCCGATCCGGCGGGCGACGGCCGCGGTGGTCGCGTACGCGAGGAAGACGAAGACACCGGTCGCGGTGGAGAGCACCGCGGCGGCGACCCCGAGGCCGGCCAGCTGCGGGGTGCCGAGGTGGCCCACGATCGCCGAGTCGGCCATCAGGAAGAGCGGCTCGGCGACCAGCGCCCCGAAGGCGGGGATCGCCAGTGCGAGGATCTCCCGGTCGTGCCGGCGGCCCGGTCGGCCCTGCCGGTCCTGCCGACGTGCTGGGGCGGTTGTCATCGGGCCAGCGTACTCATCCACAGGTAATGGGTACAAGGTGCCAGAGGTGCTTACTTCTCGACCGGCCCCGAGGGAGCTGCGGGCTGGCTGCCGACCGGGCGGCCCGCCTGTGTGAACTATTTCTCATGCACAGCCGATTGGGGGAGTAATGGCAGGTCAGAGCATTGACGCCGAGTAGATGGTGTGGTTATCCACAGTGATGTCCACAGAGTTGTGCACAGGTTCGAGGCAGTTACCCACAGGTGGGACCCCTTCATCCACATGCCCTGTGGATAACCATCTTGGCCGATCGGCTCCCGGCCCCTTAGCGTGGACGCTTGTCCGGCGCAGCCGTCCGCGCGACACCGCCCGCCCGGTGCCGGATTTGTCCGTGCGGTGGCGTATGAAAGAAGGTGCGCCATCGGCAAGGCCCGCTCCAACCCGCACCAACCGCTGATCGGGGAACACGCGTGACCGGCCCCCAGTACGACGACCACGACGTACCTCCGCCGCCGGAGGACGACTGGCAGCCGTCCGACGAAGCCTTCCCCGCCGGACCGTTCCCGGACGGACCGGGTGACCGGCTGCCCGTGTCGCGCAAGGGCGACGGCGGCGGCAAAGGCGGATCGTTCCAGCGCGGCGGCTCGGGCGGGGGGTCCGGCTCGGGCTCGGGCGGCTCGGGCGGGCCCGGCGGCTTCGGCGGTGGGAAGAAGAAGCGGGACGACGACTCGGGCGAGGGCCGGCAGCCCGCCGACGGCTTCGAACGGGTGCCCCCGCAGGACCTGGCGGCGGAACAGTCCGTCCTCGGCGGCATGCTGCTCTCCAAGGACGCCATCGCCGACGTGGTCGAGGTGCTCAAGCCCCTCGACTACTACCGGCCCGCCCACGAGCTGATCCACAGCGCCATCCTCGACCTCTACGCCCGCGGCGAGCCGGCCGACCCGATCACCGTCGCCAGCGAGCTCACCAAGCGCGGCGAGCTGACCCGGGTCGGCGGCCCGGGCTACCTGCACACCCTGGTCAACTCCGTCCCCACGGCGGCCAACGCCGAGTACTACGCCGAGATCGTCCACGAGCGCGCCGTCCTGCGCCGCCTGGTCGAGGCCGGCACCCGCATCGCCGGCATGGGGTACGCCGCCGAGGGCGACGTGGACGAGATCGTCAACGCCGCCCAGGCCGAGATCTACGCCGTCACCGAGCAGCGCACCAGCGAGGACTACGCCCCGCTGGCCGACATCATGGAGGGCGCCCTCGACGAGATCGAGGCCATCGGCTCCCGCCAGGGCCAGATGTCCGGCGTCCCGACCGGCTTCGCCGACCTCGACGCCCTCACCAACGGCCTGCACCCGGGCCAGATGATCGTCATCGCCGCCCGGCCGGCCATGGGCAAATCGACGCTCGCCCTGGACTTTTCCCGTGCCTGCTCGATCACCAACGGTCTACCGAGTGTGATCTTCTCGCTCGAAATGGGGCGTAACGAGATCGCCATGCGACTGCTCTCGGCCGAGGCCCGGGTCGCGCTGCACCACATGCGGTCCGGGAACATGACGGACGACGACTGGACGCGCGTCGCCCGCCGGATGCCGGACGTCACCGCCGCGCCGCTCTACATCGACGACTCGCCGAACCTGTCGATGATGGAGATCCGTGCCAAGTGCCGCCGTCTGAAACAGCGCGCCGACCTCAAGCTGGTGGTCATCGACTACCTCCAGCTGATGCAGTCCGGGGGCTCGCGCCGTGCCGAGAGCCGGCAGCAGGAGGTCTCCGACATGTCGCGAAACCTGAAGCTGCTCGCCAAGGAGCTGGAAGTCCCGGTCATCGCGCTGTCCCAGCTGAACCGTGGCCCGGAGCAGCGGACGGACAAGAAGCCGATGGTCTCCGACCTGCGTGAATCGGGCTCGATCGAGCAGGACGCGGACATGGTCATCCTGCTGCACCGCGAGGACGCCTACGAGAAGGAGTCCCCGCGCGCGGGTGAGGCCGACCTGATCGTCGCCAAGCACCGTAACGGCCCGACCGCCACCATCACGGTCGCCTTCCAGGGCCACTACTCCCGCTTCGTCGACATGACCCGCGACCTGACGTAGGAGTCCGGGCACAGCGGGTCAGGCCGGGTCGACCTCGGTGCGGAGGGTGTTGTAGTCGGCGAAGGCCGTGGCGACGTCGGCGTGGGTCAGGCCGTAGCGGGACAGGTCGTAGCTGTGCGGGCGGGTGCCCCTGGGGCGGGCGGTGACCGTGGGGAGGCGGGCGGCGTCGGCGGCGGTCCAGCGGGCGCCGATGGACTCGTAGAGCTTCGGGGCGCCGGTGGCGGGGTCGGAGCCGAGCCAGGAGTACGGGACGTCGACCAGGGCCTCGCGGGGGATCGCGGCGCGGGCCGCGAGGCCTCGGGTGGTGGAGCGGCTGAGCAGTTCGAGCCAGGTGGCGCCGATGCCGGGGAGGTCGAGCGGGTGGCGGGTGATGGCCATGCCGTGTTCGACCAGGCTGCAGAAGGAGGCCACGACGGCGGCCGGGTCGCGGTGGGTCCAGACGATGGTGGCGTCGGGGAAGACGGTGCGCAGCGCGTCGAGGTTCTCGGTGTGCAGGGGGGATTTCAGCACCCAGCGGCGGCGGGGGCGGCCGTACTGGAGCACCTGGAAGACCTGCTTGAGGTGGCGGTAGTCGGGGACGAAGTCCCGTTCGCGGTGGTGGGCCCGGTAGGCGGGGATGTGGGCCTGGGAGAGCGGCATGACGGTGTGCGGCAGGGCGTGGGTGCACTCGTCGGGGCTCTCGGCGGCCAGGGGGTGGATGTCGCGGAAGCGCGGGGCGAACAGGTTGATGCCGCCGGCCATCAGGCGGGCGGTGGTGACGGCCTTGCGCTGCTGCGCGGGCGGTCGTTCCAGGTCGGGGGTGAGGAGCTCCCAGAGCAGGGGACATCGGTGCCGGTCCGAGAGGGACAGCACGCTGTGGGTGAGGGTGGTGGCGGTGCGCGGCAGGCCCACGACGAACACGGGCCGTTCGATGGGTTCCCGCTCGATCGCGGGGTTCTCGGTGATCAGCCGCCGCAGCCGGGCCCGGTTGGTGAGGTGCCTGCGGACGTGGGCCTGTGCGGACAGCCAGCCGACCGGGGTGAGGTTCTCGTCCGCGGCCCAGTGGCGCAGGAGGAAGCGGAAGTCGTCGACGAACTGCTGGTCCCCGTCGGCCTGTCCGGTGGCGGCGACCAGCCGGTCGAAGGCCCGGTCGGGGGTGCGGCGGGCGCCGAAGCCCGGCCGGAGCAGCAGATTGGCGAGGGTGAGGGCGGCGGGGGCGGAGGGCACGGGTGCGGGTTCCTTCCGGCGGCGGGGTGGGCAGGGGAGCGCTGGGCGTCCAACTGCCTTGCTGTGCCCATGACATGGGTGCTCTGAGGCTGCCCACCCCGCCGCCCTGGCAACCTTCCGCGGGGCGGCCGCCGGCCGTTGCAGCCAGTCCTGCTCGGGGGTCGCTGCTCGGAGCGGGGTGGCGGCGCCGGTGACGCACCGTCAACATCGGTCTGTTGTGGACGAATTGACGGCTCAGGTCGGGCTCTCCGGTCCGGTTCAGTAGCCGGTCGGGCGGACCAGGCCCGTCTCGTAGGCGTGGACCGCTGCCTGGGTCCGGTCGCGGAGGCCCAGTTTCACCAGGATCCGGCTCACGTGGGACTTCACGGTCTGCTCGGCCAGGACCAGGTTCTCGGCGATCTCCGCGTTGGAGAGCCCCTGGGCGATCAGGGACAGCACCTCGGTCTCCCGCTCGGTCAGGTCGCCGACGCGGACCTGGCGGGGTGCGCGGGGGGAGCCGGTCGTCCGGGAGAACTCGGCGATCAGGCGCTTGGTGATGTTGGGTGCGAGCAGTGCGTCGCCGTCCGCCACCACCCGTACGGCCTGGGCGAGTTCGGCGGCGGAGGCGTCCTTGAGCAGGAAGCCGGAGGCGCCCGCGCGGAGCGCCTCGTACACGTACTCGTCGAGGTCGAAGGTGGTCAGGACGAGGACCTTGACGGTGGCGTCGGCCGGCTCGGTGATCCGGCGGGTCGCTTCTATGCCGCCGAGGCGGGGCATCCGGATGTCCATCAGGACGACGTCGGGGCGGAGTTCGGCGACCTTCTCGACGGCTTCGACGCCGTCGACGGCCTGGCCGACCACCTCGATGCCGGGTTCGGCGTTGAGCAGCACCGTGAAGCCCTGCCGGACCATCATCTGGTCGTCGGCTATCAGTACGCGGATGGTCGTCACGGCGTGTCCTCCACGGGGACGGTGGGTGCGGCAGGAGCGGCGGGTTCGGCCGGGGGCGGGGTGGGCAGGATCGCGGTCACCTCGTAGCCGCCGTCGGGGGTCGCCCCGGTGGCGAGTTCGCCGCCCAGCATGGCAGTGCGCTCGCGCATGCCCAACAGGCCGTGGCCGGCCCCGGGCGAGGGCGGGGCGGGTTGCTCCGGTGCGGTGTTGGTGACCCGGACGGTGACGCCGGAGGGGTGGTAGCCGACCTCGACCCGTACCGTCGCCCCGGGGGCGTGCCGCATCGCGTTGCTGAGCGCCTCCTGGGCGATCCGGAACGCCGACAGTTCGATGCCGGGCGGCAGCGGGCGGGGGGCGCCGACGGTCTCGGTGGTGACGGTGAGTCCGGCGCCGCGGACGTTGCCGACCAGCTCGTCCAGCCGGTCGAGGGTGGGTTGCGGGGCGTGCCGTACGCCGTCCGACGGAGTGTCCTCGGAGCGCAGGACGCCGAGCACCCGGCGCAGTTCGGTGAGGGCCTCGACCGCGTTCTGGCGGATGCCCGCGAGGTTCTCCCTCAGCTCGGCGGACGGGTTCTCGGCCAGGTGCACGGCGACCTGCGCCTGGATGGAGATGACCGACATGTGGTGGGCGACCACGTCGTGCAGCTCGCGGGCGATCCGGCTGCGCTCCTCCAGCAGGGTGCGCCGGGCCCGTTCCTCGGCGGTGAGCTCCTCCTGTTCGACCAGCTGCCGGCGGGCCAGCCGGCGGCCGCGCAGCAGGCCGCCGACCACCACGGCGACCGTGAGGAACGCGATGGAGGGCGTGAGGGTGTGCTGCTGGTCCTGCCCGAGGAAGCGCGCACAGCCGACCCCCAGCAGCAGGGTGATCGCCAGGGTCTCGGCGGCGACCCGGGGGCGGGTCCGCAGTGCCAGCAGGAACAGCACCGCGACCTGTGCGGTGAGCCCCGGGCCGGTCCAGGGGAACAGGGCGTTCGAGCCGCTCGGCGCGTGCGTGGTGCAGGCGGTGAGGAGGGTGACGAGGGTCGTCGCCCACCAGGCGACGACCGGGCGGAACAGGGCGCCGACGACCGCCGCCGACTGGATTCCGCCGAGCAGTAGGCCGATCGGTACGCCGAGGTGGTAGGCGAAGGCGTACTGGTTCGAGGAGCCGGCCAGCAGGACCGCGGCGGCCACCACCAGGAGCACCAGGATCGCCGGTATCCAGTCCTGCGAGCGCTGCTGCCAGCGCGGCGGCGGCTCGGCGGCCCTCGTCCAGAGGTCCTCCCGCAGGGCGTGCGGCACCGCCCGTAGGACCTCCGCGAGTTGCTTCGCCATGTTCTCCCCCTTCGGAAGATCCACTCTAGGCATGTCGCACCGTCACCGTCCGGGCGGGACGCCCCTCGTGGGCGGCCGGGCCGGTGGGCCGCGGCTTCGCCTGCTCGTACGTGCGGAACGCGGCCCAGCAGACCAGGAGCGCCAGGGCGAACACCGGCAGCCAGGCGAGCCGGGCGAGGACCCAGCCCGGCCCGTCGGGCACGGTGTGCAGACCGGGGAGCGGCCGGCCCGCGAGCAGGCCGGTCGCGGTGACGGCCATCAGGGCGGTCTGGTGCCAGAGGAAGACCGTCATGGCGGAGAGGTTGACCAGGGCCACCGCCGCCCAGGCGGCCGGGCGGGCGAGCAGGCGCCGGAGCGGGCCGAGCAGCAGCAGGGCCGCTCCGCACTGGGCCAGGCCGAAGGTGACGGCGGCCAGGGTCGGCGGGTCGAGATTGGAGATCGCGGCGCCGGGCACCCCGACCATCGAGGCCGGGTAGCCGGCCAGAAGGACCAGGGCGGCGGTCGCGGCCGCGCCGCCGGTGAGCAGCAGCAGACCGGTCGTCCGGCTGCGCAGCTCACCCCGGGCCCAGGCCGCGCCGAGGCAGTACGGGACGAGCCAGCCCGCCGCGACGTTGAGCCAGCCGAGCCAGGCCGGGCCGCCGAGGCCGAACCGCGTCCAGTCGACCAGCAGGACGACGGCGAGCGGCCAGGCCGGGTGCAGCCGGGCGGCCAGCGGCGTCGCGGCTGTCAGGGCGGCGAAGACCAGCAGGAACCAGAGCGGCGAGAGGACGAGCTTGAGCAGGGTGTGCACGGTGGCCGGGCCCACCCCGGAGAGCAGCAGCGCGCCCGCGGTCACGCCCCACACCGTCAGCAGGGCGGCGACCGGCCGGCTCAGCCGGGCCGTCCTGGCGCCGAGCCACTGCCGGTAGGTCGTGCCCCGGGCCCGGGCGGTGGCGTAGCTGCGCACCGCCACCTGCCCGCCGACCAGGAAGAACACCGCGAGGGTCTCGAACGCCCAGGAGGCCGGGGCGAGTCGGGGCATGTACTGGAGCGGGCTGGCGCCGTGCAGCGTGCCGCTGTCGCTGACCAGGGCGGTCACCAGCCAGTGGCCGGACACCACCCCGAGGACGGCGACGGCGCGCAGGGCGTCGACGGCGCGGTCGCGGCCGGGCGGGGTGGCGGCGTCGATCCGTCGGATCAGGTCACGCATGGCGGTCCTCCGAAACCTGGGTCTGCGGGGTCTGCGGTGCCGGAAGCGGTGCTGTCTGCGGGGTCCGGGGGTCCTGGCCGGCGACGATCCGGGCGATGCTGCGCAGCGGGACGGAACCGGGCCGCAGGTAGTCGCTGTGGCCGCCGTCGCCCGCCGGGAACACCTGGGCGCCGAACTCCGGCGAGACCGGGTCCGTGCCGAACCCGATGCTGGTGAAGAGCAGCGGGAGCCGGACGTGCGGCACGTCGCTGATCCAGTCGCCGCTGCCCCGGCCGGCCCAGACGGTGGCCCGGGTGTGCAGCCCGGCGATGTTGTCGGCGCCGGTGCCGGGGCTGCCGTACAGCACGATGTCCGCGACCTGCAGGCCGTTGCCGCCGGTGGCGCCGGCGGCGGCCCGCCCGCAGACCACGGAGCCGTAGGAGTGGCAGAGCAGCGAGGTCCGGGCGGTCGGCCTGAGCGCGTGCAGTGCGGCGGTGAACTGCCGCAGTGCGGGGGCCGCTTCGTCCGCGCGGCCGGGCGTCAGTACCTCCGGGCTCACCGTGCCCGGGGTCCGGTAGCCGAGCCAGGCGATCACGGCGGCCTGGGGGCCGAGCTGCCGCTGGAGGGCCACCGCGCCGGTCCGCAGGCGTTCGTACGTGTCGAGGTCGGTGTCCGAGCCCGGTACCAGGACGGCGATCAGCGCGGCGCCGGACAGGTCGCCGAAGACCTCGGTGGTGCGGCCGCCGTCCCGCCCGTCGAAGGAGAGGAACTGCCGCCCGGGTGCGGCCATGGCGTCCAGCGCGGCCGCCCGGGCCCGGTCGCCGTGGTCCGCGGCCGTCCGTTCGGCCGCGCGGACGGCCGCGCGGTCGGCGGCGTAGCGCTCGTCCAGGGCGGCGGGTGTCGCGGTGGTGAGGGGGGCGAGGGCGGCCGGTACGGGTGCCGGGACCGCGCCGGGGCGGGCCGCGCCGGACAGCGGCAGGGCCACCGAGGCGGTGACGAGGGCGGCGAGCAGGGTGCGGCGCAGGCGGTTGCCGCGTGTCCTGCCGGCGTGCGCGCTGCTGCTGGTCGGGCGGGGCGCCATGACGGGTGGTCCTTCCGGGCCGGGGGTGTTCGGGTCTGTGGCGCCGAAGTTATTGAGGGCGGGGCGTAGTTGGCGCCCCGCCAGGGAGTGCACCTGCCGGGTAGCTCTCAAGTACTAGGGGTAGGGGGCGGGTGGTGCCGTCCGGGTGGCACCGCGATGATGGCGGGCATGACCGCACCCGCCAGAAGAGCCGATCTCCTCGTCGACGCCGACCGTGACCGCAGGCTGTGGGCGCCCGCCAACGGCGGTGAACGGGCCATGCTGGTGGACTTCCTGGGGGCGCAGCGGGCCACGCTGGTGCTCAAGTGCGCAGGGTTGGAGGCGGAGTTGGCCGAGCGGTCGGTGGCGCCGTCCACGCTCTCGCTGCTCGGGCTGGTCCGGCATCTCGCCGATGTGGAGCGCCGCTGGTTCCGGCGGGTGCTGGCCGGTCAGGACGCCCCGCCGCGCTTCTCCTCGGCGGCCGACCCCGACGGCGACTTCGACGGCGCGGTGTCCGACCCGGCGGTGGCCGCCGGCGCGTGGGAGGCCTGGCGGGCGGAGGTGGCGTTCGCCGAGGAGTTCGTCGCCGCCGCACCCGGCCTGGACGTCGAGGGCGAGGACGGCTGGCGCGGGACGGTGTCGCTGCGCTGGGTGCTGATGCACCTGGTCGAGGAGTACGCCCGGCACAACGGGCACGCCGATCTGCTCCGGGAGCGGATCGACGGCGCGATCGGCATGTGAGGCGGGCGAGGCGGGCGAGGCGGGCGAAGGCTCCCTGACACGCTCTAGCATGTGGCCGACGTGCCAGGTTGATCATGGGGGAGCGGTCGTGCAGGACAGAACGGTGTTGAGCGGGGGCGTCCGTCCGGGGCCGGCGGGGGAGCCGGCGGCGGTCGTGCTGCGGCCCTGGGGTTTGGCGGACACCGACCCGGATGTGGTGCTGGAGGCCTACCGGGACCGGGAGTTGCGGCACTGGCTGAAGAGCTCGATGGAGACCCGTGCGGACGCGCTGCGCTGGTTGGAGGAGCAGCGGCGGGGCCGGGACTCGGGGGAGCGGATCAGCTTCGCGGTCGTCGAGGGGGACGGCGGCCCGGTCGGGCACGTCGTCCTGAAGGGCCTCACCCCGGGCGGGCCGTCCGCCGAGGTCGGCTACTGGACGGTGGCGGCCGCCCGGGGGCGCGGTGTGGCCTCCCGGGCGGTCGCGGAGCTCACCCGCTGGGCGTTCGAGGCCTTCGGCGCCGACGGGCTGGTGCGGCTGGAGCTGTTCCACCAGGTCGGCAACGAGGGCTCCTGCCGGGTGGCGGAGCGCAGCGGGTACGGCTTCGTCCGGGAGCTACCGCCGCTGGGGCCGTCCTCGGGGCCGGGTCATCTGCATGTCCGCAGCCGCCCGGAGGCGTCCGTCAGAGGGTGACGGTGGCGCGGAAGACGGTGGCGCCCGGGCCGGTCAGCCTGGTCCAGGTGCCGGCGCCGGTGGCGGGGAGGAAGGCGGACTCGCCGCGGGCGAGGGTGAGGGTGCCGCCGTCGGGGGCGGTCAGTTCGGCGCTGCCCTCGGTGCAGAGCAGGATCTGCGCGGCGCGGCCGTCCACCTGGCGGGCCTCGGCGCCGAGCAGGTAGCGGGAGAGCCGGAACTCGTCGATCGGCACGGGGTAGAGCTGCTCGCCGGAGGCGTCGGCGACCGGGCGCAGCACGTCCGGCGCGCTGCCCCGGAAGGTGAGCACCCGCAGCAGCTCGGGGACGTCCACGTGCTTGGGCGTCAGGCCGCCGCGCAGCACGTTGTCGGAGTTGGCGAGCAGTTCGACGCCGAGACCGCGCAGGTAGGCGTGCGGCAGGCCGGCGCCCAGGTAGACGGCCTCGCCGGGCTGGAGCCGGAAGTGGTTGAGCAGCAGGGCGGCGAGCAGCCCGGTGTCGCCGGGGTACTCGCGGGCGGCGAACGCGTACCCGGCGAACTGGCCGTCGGGGTCGGCCGCGGCCGCCTTCTCGACGGCGGCGGCGACCTCGGCGACGGTGGTGGCGGCGGTCTCGCCGGTCATCGACAGCACGGTCGCGAGCGCCTGGCTGAGCGCCTCGGCCTCGGGCTTGTTCAGCAGCAGCTCGATCAGCGGGGCGAGCGCGGGGGTGTCCAGGGACTCCATCAGCGCGGCCGCGTCGGCGGGGGAGCGGAAGCCGCACAGGCCCTCGAACTCGTCCAGCGCGCAGATGATCTCGGGCTTGTGGTTGGCGTCCTTGTAGTTGCGGTGCGGGGCGTCGAGCGGGACGCCCCGGGCCTCCTCGTCGGCGAAGCCGGTGCGGGCCTGTGCGAGGTCGGGGTGGGCCTGGATGGAGAGCGGGGTGCCGGCGGCGAGCACCTTGAGCAGGAACGGCAGGCTCGGGCCGAACTTGGCCACCGCGTCGGCGCCGAGCTCGCGCCGCGGGTCCTCGGCGATCAGCTCGGCGAGCGAGCGCTCACCGCTGCCCCGGTCCACGTGCGACGGCGAGCCGGGGTGCGCGCCCATCCAGAGCTCGGCCTGCGGCTCGCCGGTCGCCTCCCGGCCCAGCAGCTCGGGGATGGCGGTGGCCGATCCCCAGGCGTACGGGCGGACGGTGTTGACGAGCCTGTCCATGAACGTGGTCCTTCTGCTCTCTGGAGTACTACCGCGGTCGCGGTACTGCTGCCACCCGGATCCGGCAGCGCGGAGTAACCGACCCTAGCCGAATGTGCGAACGGAAAGGTGAACGGCCCGGTACGGTCCGCTGCGGGCGGGACCGGCCGGGCCGTTCGGGGCGTGCGGTGGGTCAGGTGCGGACGAGGGTGAGGACGGCGTCGCGCAGTTCGGCCATCTTCGCGGGGTCCTTGGCCTCGACGTTCAGGCGCAGCAGGGGTTCGGTGTTGGAGGGGCGCAGGTTGAACCACCAGTCGTCGCCGGCGACGGTGAGGCCGTCGAGGGTGTCGGTGGTGACGCCGGGCAGGTGGGCGTAGGCGGTGCGGACGGCTTCGGTGCGGCCGGCCTGGTCGGCGACGGTGCTGTTGATCTCGCCGGACGCGGCGTAGCGGTCGTATGCGGCGGTCAGGGCGGAGAGGGTGCGGTCCTGGTGGCCGAGGGCGGCCAGGACGTGCAGGGCGGCGAGCATGCCGGTGTCGGCGCGCCAGAAGTCGCGGAAGTAGTAGTGCGCGGAGTGTTCGCCGCCGAAGACGGCGTCGGTCTCCGCCATTTCCTGCTTGATGAAGGAGTGGCCGACGCGGGTGCGCAGCGGGGTGGCGCCGAGTTCGCGGACGACCTCGGGGACGGTCCAGGAGGTGATCAGGTTGTGGATGATCACCGGGTTGCTCTCGCCGTTGGCCTGGGCGCGGGTGATTTCGCGGGCGGCGACGAGGGCGGTGATGGCGGAGGGGGAGACGGGGTCGCCGTTCTCGTCGATGACGAAGCAGCGGTCGGCGTCGCCGTCGAAGGCCAGGCCGATGTCCGCGCCGACCTCGCGCACGCGGGCCTGGAGGTCGACGAGGTTGGCCGGGTCCAGCGGGTTGGCCTCGTGGTTGGGGAAGGTGCCGTCGAGTTCGAAGTACAGCTCGTCGATGTCCAGGGGGAGGCCGGCCAGGACGGTGGGGACGGTGTGGCCGCCCATGCCGTTGCCGGCGTCGACGACGACCTTCAGGGGGCGGATGGTGGTGAGGTCGACCAGGCCCAGGAGGTGGTCGGCGTAGCCGCGCAGGGTGTCGCGGGCGGTCAGCGTGCCGGGCTTCACGTCCGGGGCCGGGGCGGGGACGGTGACGGTGTCGTCGGGGGCGGTCCAGGACTCGACGAGTTCGCGGATCGCGGTGAGGCCGGTGTCCTGGCCGACGGGGGAGGCGCCGGCGCGGCAGAGCTTGATGCCGTTGTACTGGGCGGGGTTGTGGGAGGCGGTGAACATCGCGCCGGGCAGGTCCAGGCTGCCGGAGGCGTAGTACAGCTGGTCGGTGGAGCAGAGCCCGATCTCGACCACGTCCGCGCCGTGGGCGGCGGCGCCCTCGGCGAACGCCCTCGACAGGGACGGGGAGGAGGGGCGCATGTCGTGGCCGACCACGACCGCGGACGCGCCGACCACCTGCACGAACGCCGCGCCGAACGCGCGGGCCAACGACTCGTCCCACTGGTCCGGCACCACGCCCCGGACGTCGTACGCCTTCACCAACTGCTTGAGGTCCCGCACTACCGCTCCACCCTGCTAGGTGCGGTCAGGCCGCACTCTCTCGGTCGACACCGGCGCGGGGACGCAGGTCCGGGGCCGTCGGACCTGCGCACTTCGGGGAAGCGCTGCTGGCGGCGAGGCCGGACGCGAGGGACCCTGCTTCGCGACCCACGGGTGTTCAGGTTTGAGCAGGAAGACTACCTAAAGAAGGAGCAGGGCCGGGCGGGCGGCCCAGCCCTGGCGTCAAATCGGACCGGCCTGCCGTTGTACCATGCGGATTCTTGACATCTTCGTACTTGTGGGCCCATCCCGTGACGTGCATCGCCGATCCGTCCGTCGGCTGCGGGCTCGCCGCTCCTTACAGCTGCTTCGAAAGGCTTCAGACGTGACTGCCCCCAAGGAGACCACCTTCGCCGATCTCGGCAAGGTGTTGGTGATCATCCCGACCTACAACGAGGCCGAGAACGTCGAGCGGATCGTC